>DASQNB010000444.1:0-14639 GCA_035645175.1 Geodermatophilus sp. | reverse complement strand
TGGTCGCCCCCAAGGGCCCCGGCCACCTGGTGCGCCGCGAGTTCGAGAACGGCAAGGGCGTGCCCTGCCTGGTCGCCGTCGAGCAGGACGCCAGCGGGCAGGCGCTGCCGCTCGCGCTGTCCTACGCCAAGGCCATCGGCGGCGCCCGCGCCGGCGTCATCCGGACGACGTTCGCCGAGGAGACCGAGACCGACCTGTTCGGCGAGCAGGCGGTGCTGTGCGGTGGCGCGAGCGCGCTGATCACCGCCGGGTTCGAGACCCTCACCGAGGCCGGCTACCAGCCCGAGGTCGCCTACTTCGAGTGCCTGCACGAGCTGAAGCTGATCGTCGACCTGATGTACGAGGGCGGCATCGCCAAGCAGCGCTGGTCGGTGTCCGACACCGCCGAGTACGGCGACTACACCTCCGGCCCGAAGGTCATCGACGCCCGCGTCAAGGAGTCCATGAAGGACGTCCTGGCCCGCATCAAGGACGGCTCGTGGGCGGCGGAGTTCATCGCCGACCAGGACGCCGGCGCGCCGGACTTCAAGCGCCGCCGCGCGGAGGCCGAGGCGCACCCGATCGAGGAGACCGGGCGCAAGCTGCGCGGGCTGATGAGCTGGGTGTCGGCGTCCGACGACTACACCGGCACCGCCGCGCGGGGCTGAAGAAGGACCCCGTCCTCCTCACCGCTCGCAGGCTCGCGGCGAGCCTCTGGACGGGGCCGCCCGGGACGGGCCGACGGGAGGGCCCCGCAGCCGATCGGCTGCGGGGCCCTCCCGTCGTCTACGGGGTCCGGCCGCCGCGGCGCGCGGCGAACCAGTCGCGGGACGGCGCCTGCAGCAGCAGGACGATCGCGCCGACGGCGAGCAGCAGCAGGAGTGCCGGGAGTGGGCTGACGCCCACGCCCTGTGCGAAGCCGACCGCGAGGCCGAACAGCGCGACCAGGGCCACCAGCGTCGAGACGGTGATCAGGACACCACTGCTCCGACCCCGCAGCGCCGAGACGGCGCCCCACAGGCACGCGGCCGTGAGCGCCAGACAGGCCACGCCGACGAGTGCCAGCAGGGTGGCCTGGGCGCTGAACGTGAGCGACCAGAGGGCCACCAGGAACAGCAGCGTGGCCGTGGCGAAGCCGGAGATGCCCGCCAGGAGGACGTGCGGCGGCCGCGGGTCGCCGACTCCGGGACGACCGGTCGTGGACACGGGGTGCTCGCCTCCGGGGCTCAGCGGGCGCGCCGCGCGCGGTGCGCGGCGTAGAACTGCGCGGCCGGCCGCAGGCAGAGCAGCACGACGATCGCCAGCGCGGCGAGGAAGAACACCAGGAAGAAGACGACCTCGCCGCCGCCGAACTCGCCGGAGGAGACCCCCAGGAGGGCGCTGAGCACGAAGAACGCGGTCACCGCCACGGAGATCGCCCCGCCCACCAGCAGCGGCACGCGGCTGCGACCGGTCAGCGCTCGCACCGAGCCCCACACCATCAGCGCCGTCCAGACCAGCGCCAGCACCCCGAGACCGACGGCGAACAGCAGTGCCGCGTCGGTGACCCCGCCGATCTCGCCGGAGTCGACGTCGGCGAGGGCGGGGTCGCTCGCGACGAGGTCGTCGACGACGGTCCCCAGCACCGCGCCGCCCAGGATGAGTCCGAGGGTCACCAGCGCACCCAACGCGCTGAACACGAAGCCCAGCACCGCGGCCACCACGACCGGCGTGGGCCGGGCCGGCACCGGGGCCTGCCCGTACGGGCCGTACTGGCCCGGCGGCGTGTACTGCCCGTACTGCCCGTACTGGTCCTGCGGTGCGTACTGCCCGTAGCCGCCCGGCTGGCCGTACTGCGGGTACCCGGACTGCGCGTGCGGCTGGCCCTGTGCCTGGTGGAAGGGGCCGTAGGGGGAGGGCTGGTACTGCTGGCCCCCGTACGGCTGCCCCGGCTGCCCACCGGCCCCGTACTGCGGCGGCTGCCCGTACTGCGGCTGCCCGTACTGCGGCGGGGACTGCCCCTGCCGCGGGTCGGTGCCGGAGCCGTGCTCGTCGTCGTGGGTGCTCATGGTCTCCTCCGTCGGCGCCGGCGTCCGCCGACTGTGCGCCGCCAGGATGTCCAGCCTGGACCTCCCCGGGCAAGCGAACCCACCCCCTCGGCGGGAGGTGCCGGGGCGGGGTGCCGAGCGGCGCCCGGGCCGCCGGGAAGGGGCTGGTCCGGGCCGCGGTGGCGGTCGTCCCTAGGCTGTGTCCCCGTGACCACGACCGCGCCCGTCGTCCTGATCGCCGAAGAACTCGCCCCCAGTGTCCTGGAGGTGCTGGGGCGCGACGTCGAGATCCGCCACGTGGACGGCGCCGACCGTGCCGCCCTGCTGCCGGCGCTGGCCGACGCGTCGGCCGTGATGATCCGCAGCGCCACGCAGGTCGACGCCGAGGCGCTGGCCGCTGCGCCGAGCCTCAAGGTCGTCGCCCGCGCCGGCATCGGGCTGGACAACGTCGACGTCGCCGCGGCCACCGAGCGCGGCGTCATGGTGGTCAACGCCCCGACGTCGAACATCGTCAGCGCCGCCGAGCACGCGGTGGCCCTGCTGCTGGCCGCCGCCCGGCACATCCCGGCCGCCGACGCGTCACTGCGCGAGGGCACCTGGAAGCGCTCGAAGTTCACCGGCGTCGAGGTGACCGACAAGGTCGTCGGCGTGGTCGGCCTGGGCCGCATCGGCCAGCTGGTCGCCCAGCGGCTGGCCGCCTTCGACGTCACGCTGATCGCCTACGACCCCTACATCCAGCCCGGCCGCGCCGCGCAGCTCGGCGTCCGCATGGTGTCGCTGGAGGAGCTGCTCCGCGAGGCGGACTTCATCACCGTCCACCTGCCCAAGACGCCGGAGACCCTCGGCCTGATCGGCGCGGCCGAGCTGGCCACCACCAAGCGCGGCGTGATCCTCGTCAACGCCGCCCGCGGCGGGCTGGTCGACGAGGCGGCGCTCGCGGAGGCGCTGGAGTCCGGTCAGGTGGGCGCCGCCGGCATCGACGTCTACGCCAAGGAGCCGTGCACCGACAGCCCGCTGTTCGGGCTGCCGAACACCGTCGTCACCCCGCACCTGGGCGCCTCCACGACGGAGGCGCAGGACAAGGCCGGCACCGCGGTGGCGCACTCGGTGCGGCTGGCCCTGCAGGGCGAGTTCGTGCCGGATGCGGTGAACGTGCAGGCCGGCGGGGTCGTCGCCGAGGACGTCCGCCCGGGCCTGCCGCTGGCAGAGAAGCTCGGCCGGGTGTTCACCGCCGTCGCCGGGGGGCTGGCCCAGTCGGTCACCGTCGAGGTCCGCGGCAAGATCGCCGAGTTCGACGACTCGGTGCTGCAGCTCGCCGTCCTCAAGGGCGTCTTCTCCGACGTGATCGAGGAGCAGGTCACCTACGTCAACGCCCCGCTGTTCGCCGAGCAGCGCGGCCTCGAGGTGGCGCTGGCCAGCGACGTCGAGAGCCCGGACTACCGCAACCTGATCAGCGTCCGCGGCGCGATGGCCGACGGCACCGAGGTGACCGTCTCGGGCACCCTCTTCGGCAAGAACCAGGTGCCCAAGCTGGTCGAGGTCAGCGGCTTCGACATGGACCTGGACGCCTCGGGCTACCTGCTGTTCTTCGTCTACACCGACCGGCCCGGGGTCGTCGGCACCGTCGGCGCGGCGCTGGGGGAGGCGGGCATCAACATCGCCGGCGCGCAGGTCAGCCGCACCACCCGCGGCGGCGAGGCGCTCATGGCGGTGACCGTCGACAGCCCGGTCCCGGCCGAGCTGCTCGGCGACATCGCCGGCCGGATCGGCGCGCGCGAGGCCCGCTCCGCGGACCTCACCCCGCGCTGACCTAGGGTCGGTACCCATGCGCCTGGCAGTGATCCCCGGAGACGGCATCGGCCCGGAGGTGGTGGCCGAGGGCCTCAAGGTCCTCCGCGAGGTCGCGCCCGACGTCGAGAGCACCCCCTACGACCTCGGTGCGCTGCGCTGGCAACGCACCGGCGAGCTGCTGCCCGACACGGTGCTCGACGAGCTGCGCCAGCACGACGCGATCCTGCTCGGCGCCATCGGCGACCCGGGGGTCCCCAGCGGCATCCTCGAGCGCGGCCTGCTCCTCCGGCTGCGCTTCGAGCTCGACCACCACGTCAACCTGCGCCCGGCCAAGCTCTTCGACGGGGTGCGCAGCCCCCTGGCCGACCCGGGCACGATCGACATGCTCTGCGTGCGGGAGGGCACCGAGGGCCTGTACGCGGGCAACGGCGGCGTCGTCCGCAAGGACACCCCGCAGGAGATCGCCACCGAGGTCAGCCTGAACACCGCGTTCGGCGTCGAGCGGGTGGTCCGCTACGCGTTCGAGCGGGCGGTGACCCGGCCGCGCCGGCACCTGACCCTCATCCACAAGACCAACGTGCTGACCCACGCCGGGTCCCTGTGGTCGCGGACGGTCGAGGAGCTGTCCAGCGAGTTCCCCGAGGTGACGGTCGCCTACCAGCACGTCGACGCGGCCTCGATGTTCTTCGTCACCGACCCGGGGCGCTACGACGTGATCGTCACCGACAACCTCTTCGGCGACATCGTCACCGACGTGGCCGCGGCGGTCACCGGCGGTATCGGTCTGGCCGCGAGCGGCAACCTCGACACCTCCGGTACCCACCCGAGCATGTTCGAGCCGGTGCACGGTTCGGCGCCGGACATCGCCGGCACGGGTGTCGCCGACCCGACCGCCACGGTGCTGTCGGTGGGCCTGCTGCTCGAGCACCTCGGCCGCGCCGACCAGGCTCGGAAGGTCAACGCCGCGGTCGCCTTCGACCTCTCCACGCGCGACCCGGGGGCCCCGGTCCGGACCCAGGAGGTCGGCGACCGCCTCGCCGCGCTCACCTCCGGCTGAGCCCGGCCGGCCGTCGTCGGCGCCGGGGCCTGCGCGGCCCCTCTTGTGGCACCCACCCAAGAGAGGGCGCACACCCTGGTCCCGGGCACATGGCGGCCGCCCGGCTCGCTCGGCAGGATCGCGGGCACGCTCGTGCGCTCCAGCCGCCAGCGAGGAGGCCGCCGTGAAACCGCCGCCCTTCGAGTACTCGGCCCCGACCAGCGTCTCCGACGCGGTGGCGCTGCTCGTCGAGCACGCCGAGGAGGAGCCGCGGGTCCTCGCCGGCGGGCAGAGCCTCGTGCCGCTGATGAACTTCCGGCTGGCCCAGCCGGGGTTCCTCGTCGACCTGCGCCGGGTGCAGGGCCTGGACACCCTCCGCCTCGAGGGCGACGCCCTCGTGGTCGGTGCGATGGTCCGGCAGGCCACGGCCGAGCGGAGTCCCGACGTGGCGCTGGCCGCCCCGCTGCTCGCCGAAGCCCTCGGCCACGTCGCGCACCCGCCGGTGCGGCACAGCGGCACCGTCGTCGGCAGCATCGCGCACGCCGACCCGGCCGCCGAGCTGCCCACGGTCGCGCTCGCGCTGGACGCGGAGATGACCGCCGTCGGGCCGCGCGGGGAGCGGCGCATCCCGGCGGCCGACTTCTTCGAAGGCCCGTTCACCACCGCGCTCGAGCCGGACGAGATCCTCACCGAGGTCCGCTTCCCGCCGTTCCCCGGCGGGCAGGCCTTCGTCGAGTTCGCCCGCACGCACGGCAACTTCGCCGTCGTCGGCGTCGCCGCCCTCGTCGCCGTGGCCGACGGCCGGATCGCGCGGGCGGCGGTGGCCGCCAGCGGGGTCGGGCCCACCCCGGTGCGGCTGACCGCCGCGGAGCGGGCCCTGGTGGGCGCCGCGCCCGGGGCCGAGGCCGTCGCGGCCGCCGTCGAGGCGGCCATGCCCGACGTCACCCCCTCCGGGGACGTGCACGCCAGCGCGGAGACCCGCCGCGACATCGCGCGGGTCTGCCTGCGCACAGGCATCGAGCGGGCGCTGGCGCGCGCCCAGGACCGGAGGTGACCCGATGACGGGACTGCAGCAGGTCACGCTGACGGTCAACGACCGCCGGTACACCCTCGCGGTCGAACCGCGCCGGCTGCTCGTCGACGTGTTGCGCGAGGACCTCGGCCTGGTGGGCACCCACGTCGGCTGCGAGCACGGCGTCTGCGGCACGTGCACGGTGCTGCTCGACGGGGCCAGCATCCGGTCCTGCACCACGCTGGCCGTGCAGGCCGACGGGCGCGCGATCCGGACCGTCGAGGGCCTCGCGGACGGCGCGCAGCTGCACCCGCTGCAGCAGGCGTTCTGGGACGCGCAGGGCCTGCAGTGCGGCTACTGCACGCCCGGGATGCTCATGCGGGCGCTGGAGGTCCTCGAGGAGCACCCGGACCCGACCCCCGAGCAGGTGCGCGAGGGGATCGCCAGCAACCTGTGCCGCTGCACCGGCTACCAGTACATCGTCGAGGCCGTCATGGCCGCGGCCCCGCGCATGCGGGAGACCGGGTCCACCGCCCCCGAGCCCGCGACGGGAGCCCAGGCATGACCATCGTCGAGCGTCCCGCCCCGCCCCCGGTCCGCACCCACCGGCAGGACCGCCGTTGGGTCGGCAAGAGCATCAACAAGGTCGAGGACCCCAAGTTCCTGCGTGGCCGCGGCGGCTACGTCGCCGACCTGGTCCGGCCGGGCACCCTGCACGCGGCCGTGCTGCGCAGCCCCGTGCCGCACGCCCGGATCGTCTCCGTCGACACGCGCGCCGCCGAGATCGCCCCCGGGGTGCACGCCGTCATCACCGGCGCGCGGGCCGCCGAGCTGACCGGCCCGCTGCCCGACTTCGGGCCCGACCCGGCCAAGCACACCTGGCGCTGCCTGGCCGTGGACAAGGTCCGCTACGTGGGGGAGGGCGTGGCCGTCGTCGTCGCCGACAACCGCTACCTCGCCGAGGACGCGCTGGCGCTGATCGACGTCGAGTACGACCCGCTGCCGGCGGTCACCGACCCCGAGGCGGCCCTGCAGCCGGGGGCGGCCGTCGTGCACGAGGCGCTGGGCGGCAACGTGGCCTACGAGCGGCAGTTCGACTTCGGCGACGTCGAGCGCGACTTCGCCGAGGCGGACCTGGTCGTCCGCGACCGCCTGCGCTGGCGCCGCTCGGGCGGTCAACCCCTGGAGACCGTCGGCGTGATCGCCGACTTCGACCCGGCCACCCAGAAGCTCACCGTGCACACCAACTCGTTGAGCTTCACCAGCTACATGTTCATGGCGGCCGGGGCCCTCGGGATCCCGATGAACAAGTTCGACGTCCACCAGGTCCCGGCTGGCGGGAGCTTCGGCTCCAAGCTGTTCGTCACCAAGCCCACCGTGATCGCAGGCATGTGCTCGCGGGTCCTCGGCCGCCCGGTCGCCTACCTGGAGGACCGGATCGACAACATCACCAACGGCGACCACCACGGCTCCGACCGGGTGTACGACGTCGAGCTGGCGGTGATGCGGGACGGCACGATGCGCGGGATGGCGATCGACGTCGTCGACGACTACGGCGCCTACATCCAGTTCGGCGTCGGCCACCACGGCAACGCGCTGGCCCAGGTCACCGGCCCGTACACCATCGGCAGCGTCCGGTACCGGCTGCGCGCGGTCCTGACCAACAAGACGCAGCAGGGCGCCTACCGGGGCTTCGGCTCCGAGGTGAACAACTGGATGCTCGAGCAGATGGTGGACAAGGCCGCCCGCGAGCTCGGGATGGACCCGGTGGAGATCCGCCGGCGGAACTTCATCAGGCCGGAGCAGTTCCCGTACTTCATCCCGTCCGGGAACGTCTACGACAGCGGCAACTACGCCGCCGTCCTGGACCACACCCTCGCCCTGGCCGACTACGACCACTGGCGGGCCGAGCAGGCCCGCCTGCGCGAGCAGGGCCGCTACGTGGGCATCGGGGTGATCTCCGCCCAGGAGCGCAGCGTCTTCTCCGCCACCGAGTTCTGGTTCTGGTTCGACGACCCGGCCGCGCCGGTCACCAGCAGCCCGGAGAGCGTGACGCTCGGCGTGGACGCCACCGGCACGATCACCGCGACGCTGTACTCGTGCGCGTTCTGGGGCAACAGTCCGGAGACGATGGTCGCCCAGCTGGTCGCCGAGGAGTTCGACTGCGACCCGCACTCGGTCTCGATCATCTACCACGGCACCTCCGGGGGGCTGCCGGCCACCGGGCCGGGTGGCTCGCGGACGACGGTGATGCTCGCCGGCGCCGTCGAGGGGGCGTCGGCCAAGATCAAGGCCAAGGCGCGGCGAGCGGCGGCGCACCTCATGGAGGTCGACCCGGGTGACCTCGAGTGGGCTGACGGCGGGTTCCACGTCCGTGGGGTGCCCGACCAGCGCAAGGGCCTCGACGAGATCGCGGCCATGCTGCACATGTTCAAGCACAGCTTCCCGGAGGACCTCGAGTCCGGTCTCGAGGAGTCGAAGGTCTTCGACCACCCGTACACGACCATGCCGTCGGCAGACCGCAGCGACCTCGGCGTCTTCTACCCGTTCATGGGCAACGCCTGCCACGTCCCGGTGGTCGAGGTCGACATCGAGACCGGACGGGTCGAGGTCCTCGCCTACGCGGCCGTGCACGACTGCGGCACGCTGGTGAACCCGCGGTCGCTGTCGGGGCACATCATCGGCGGCACCGCCCAGGGGATCGGCACGGCGTTGTACGAGGAGTTCGTCTACGACGAGACGGGGCAGCTGGTGACCGGCAGCTTCCTCGACTACTCGATCCCGACCGCCATGGAGGTGCCGGAGCTGCGGATCGGGCACGTCGAGACGCCGTCCCCCTACACGCCGCACGGCATCAAGGGCGGCGGCGAGGGCGGCCGGATGATGGCCCCGGCGGCGCTCAACGCGGCCGTCAACGACGCGCTGGCACCGCTCGGCGTGCGCGTGACCGAGCTCCCGATGACCCCGGACCGGCTGCGCGCGGCGATCCGGGCAGCGGAGGCCGCGGGCCGACGGTGACCCGGTCGGCGCGGAGTAGAGGCGGGGCGGCCCCGTCCGGAGGTTCGCCGCGGGCCCGTCCAGGGCACCGCCCCGAGCTTGCGAGGGGTGGGGAGGACGGGGTCCTTCTCCGGTGAGAGGGACGGGGTCCTCTCTCAGCCGGCGGCGGGGCGCAACGACCCGTCGCCGGACGCCGCGGTGCGCAGCAGGTACCGCAGGATGAACTCGTGCGACGTCGCCAGGTGCAGACGGGTCAGCTCAGCGACTTCCCTGGGGTCCCCACGGCGGACGGCGTCCAGGATCCGCCGGTGCTCCTCGTGCAGGTGCTCGACGTCGCCGATGACCTCGAGGTGCAGGTAGACGTAGCGGTCGGTCAGCCGGCGCAGCTGCTCGGTCAGGGCCACCATCCGTGGCCGGTCGGCCTGCTCGTAGACGAGGGCGTGGAACCGGGCGTTGGCCTCCAGCCAGTCGGCTGGTGAGGTGCCCTCGGCCTCCATCTCCTCGAGCAGCGCGGTCATCCGGGCGATCTGGGCGCGGCCGACGTTCGGCACCGCGATCGCGGTGACCACCGGCTCGAGCGCCTCCCGCATCTCGTAGAGCTCCTGCAGCTCGGGGATCGACAGTCCGGTGACGACCGCCCCGGTCACCCCCAGCTCCACCAGGCCCTCGGTGGACAGGATGTGCAGCGCGTCGCGCACCGGGATGCGGCTGACCCCGTACTCCGCCGCGATGTCGGACTGCGACAGCACGGTCCCGGGGGCCAGCGCCCCGGTGCGCAGCCGGTCCCGCAGCCCCTGGGCCACCCGGCTGCCCGCGGACTCCTCGGCCATCCTCGCCCCCCTCTCCGATCGGTCCGGTCCCGTCCGCCTCAGCGCGACGTCGGGGAGTGGTAGCTGGCCGCCGACAGTTCCGCCGGCTCCGGCCGGCGCTCCGTGAGCGCCGCCTCCGACACCCGCACGGCCTCGTCGACGTCGGCGGCCGAGCCCGGCACCACCTCGGCCTGCCGGGCCCCGGTCGCCGGGTCGACGACCGGTCCGGTCCCGGCCGGCGATCCGGCGGTGGGCTCGCCGCCGAAGCAGTGCTCGATCGTGCGCACGCCGGTCACTCCTCCCCGCGGCGCAGCGAGCCGACGACGAGCCGGTCGATGCTCATGTCCAGCACCTGGTCGTCGCCGACCGCGCCGAAGGCCCGGAGCATGTCCTTGATCTCCGCGTGCACCCGCGGGCTGCGCGCCCGCAGCGCGGCGACGCGCTCGTCGACGTCCTTGCGCAGCTCGTCGGCCGAGCTGACGACGGCGTTGAGCAGGCCGAGCTCCAGCGCGCGGACGGCCGGAACGGCCTCCCCGGTGGCGGTCAGCCAGAACGCCTGCCGCTCGCCGACCTTCCGCGGCAGCCAGGCGAGCACCAGCGCCGGCGCCAGCCCGATGCCGACCTCGGGGAAGGAGAAGCGGGCGTCGGCCACCGCGACCGCCACGTCGCAGGCGGCGAGCACCCCGACGCCGAAACCGGCGGCGTCCCCCTGCACCTCGGCCACGGTCACCAGCCGGGTCCGCCGGAAGGCGCGGGTGACCGCGACGAGGGTCTCGGCCTCACCCCGGACGACGCCGGGCGCGGTGCTCGTGCCGCCGCGCTCCCGGCCGCGGCAGAACGCCTCGCCCACCGAGCGCACGCGCAGGACGTGTGCACCCTCGGGCGGCGCCTCGAGCAGCGCGACCAGCTCGCGGAGGTCGGTCAGGCTCCACAGGTTGTCCGGGCCGCGGTCGAGCTCGGCGACCACGACCCCGTCGGTGACCGGGGAGATGCTCAGCCCGGCCATCAGTTCAGCCTCCCGGTCGCGCGGCCGCCGTACCAGTCGACGTCGTCCGGCGCGGTGCGGACGGTGATGGCGCGGACGTGGGTGAAGTCGTGGAAGGACTCCCAGCCGCCCTCGCGGCCGGTGCCGCTCTCCTTGAGCCCGCCCCACGGGGAGGAGGGGTCGAGCCGGTGGTGGTCGTTGACCCAGACCATGCCCATCTCCAGCTGCTGGGCGACCCGGTGGGCGCGGGCCACGTCGCGGGTCCAGATGGCCGAGCCGAGCGCGAAGGGCGAGTCGTTGGCCAGCCGGACGGCCTCGTCCTCGTCGTCGAAGGGGATGACCACGACCACCGGCCCGAAGATCTCCTGCTGGGCGATCTGCATGTCGTTGCGCACGTCGGCCAGCACCGTCGGCTCGACGAAGAAGCCGCCCGGGAGGCCGGGGACGTCGGCGGCCCGGCCACCGGTGACCAGCCGGGCGCCCTCGGCGATCCCGCTCTCGACGTGGCCGAGGATGCGGGTGCGGGCCCGCCCGGAGATGACCGGGCCGAGCTGCGTCTCGGGCAGCGTCGGGTCGCCCATCCGGATCTGCTGCGCCTGGGTGGCCAGCCCGTCCACGACGTCGTCGTAGATCCCTCGCTGCACCAGCAGCCGGCTGCCCGCGATGCACGTCTGCCCGGCGCCGATGAAGCCGGCGAAGGCCGCGCCGCGGGCGGCGGTGTCGACCGGGGTGTCGTCGAAGACGAGCACCGGTGACTTGCCGCCGAGCTCCAGGGTGGCCTTGGCGAACCGGCGCGCGGTGGCCAGCGAGATCGCCCGGCCCACCTCCGTGCCACCGGTGAAGACCACCTTCTCCACCAGCGGGTGCTCGGTCAGCGCGGCGCCGGCCGTGTGCCCGAGCCCGTTGATGACGTTGAGCACGCCCGGCGGGATGCCGGCGTCCGCGGCGATGTCGCCGAGCAGCATGGCGGTGAGCGGGGTCTGCTCCGACGGCTTGAGGACGACGCTGTTCCCGGTCGCCAGCGCCGGCGCCAGGCTCTTCGACGCGATCATCATCGGGTGGTTGAACGGGGCGAGGATGCCGACCACACCGAGCGGGAAGCGGCTGGTGTAGGCGTGGTAGTCGCCGCGCAGGGGGACGACGGCGTCCCGGTCGGCGAGCAGCAGCGCGGCGTTGTACCGGTACCACTCCGGGAGCCGGGTGATCTGCGCCTTGGTCTCGGTGATGGGCCGGCCGTTGTTCATCGTCTCGAGCTTGTAGAGGTCCTCCATGCGGGCCTCGATCCCGTCGGCGAAGCGGTGCAGCAGCTGCGCGCGGTCGTGGATCGGCATCCGGCTCCAGACACCGGAGCGGAAGGTCTCGTCGGCCACCCGGACGGCGCGGTCGACGTCGTCGGCGTCGGCGGCGGCGACCGTGGCGAAGGCCTCGCCGGTGGCCGGGTTGACGACCTCGACCGGCTCGGCGCCACCGGGGGAGAGCTGCCCGCCGATCCGCAGCCCGGTCGGCAGCGAGGCCACCGGCAGGTCCACGACGTCGGGGACGGGGGCGGACAGGGTCATGCGTGCTCCTCGGGGACGAAGCCGTATGCGGAGAACGGCAGTGCGTATACGGGCTGCCGTCGACCCTAGGCGGTGGCGGCTCCCTCGTGCAAGCACCCGCTGTCAGTCGCGGCCGGGGGTGGCGCCGGCCCCGCGGAGCAGGCGGCCGGCGCGCTCGCGCAGGGGTCGGCCCTCCTCGGCGACCGGCGTCCCGCGCAGGTAGGTGCGCACCACGCGGCCGCGCACCGTGCGGCCGGCGTACGGCGTCCAGCCGGCCTTGGACAGCACGTCCTCGTGGCGCAGGGTCCGCTCGCCGCCCGGG
Source organism: Geodermatophilus sp. (assembly GCA_035645175.1). Taxonomy (GTDB): domain Bacteria; phylum Actinomycetota; class Actinomycetes; order Mycobacteriales; family Geodermatophilaceae; genus Geodermatophilus. The sequence goes on along the minus strand of DASQNB010000444.1, from coordinate 2,143 downwards.
TCGACGAGCACGAGGTCGGCGTCGGACCCCGGGCCGATCCGGCCCTTGCGCGGCCAGAGCCCGTAGGTCCGCGCGGGCTGCTCGGCGTAGACCCGGGCGACGTCCTCCCAGGCCAGGTGGCCCCGGGCGACGGCGTCCAGCAGCAGCGGCAGCGTGCTGTCCAGGCCCGGCAGGCCGAAGTGCACGTTCCAGATGTCCCCGGCGCGCTTCTGCTCCAGGGTGGACGGCGCGTGGTCGCTGGACACGTGGGTGAGGACGCCCGAGCGCAGCAGCCGCCACATCTCCGCCTCGTCGTCGTCGGTCCGGGCCCGGGCGGGCGGGGTGAACTTGCGCAGGGCGCCCTCGTCGAGCACCTCGTCCTCGCGGAGCAGGAAGTACTGCGGGCAGCCCTCCGCGGCGAGTGCGGCGCCGCGGGCCCGCTCGGCCGCGAGGTAGCCGGCGACCTCGGGGTGGCTCACGTGGGCGACCGTGGCCCGGGCGCCGGTCCGCCGCACGAGCAGCGCGGCGACCGCCGCGGCCACCAGTTCCGCGTCCCGGCTGCGCCAGTCGGGGAGGATCCCGCCGTCGGTGCGCCCCTCCGCCCGCAGCAGCGTCTCCGCGGCGGCGGTGAGCGACTCGTCCTCGCAGTGCAGCAGGCTCCCCGCGCCGGCCTGCGCGGTCGCCGCCAGGTGCTCGCGCAGGCGGGCCGCGTCGTGCCCGGGGACACCGTGGGTGGTGCAGGTGAAGACCTTGAAGAAGACCACCCCCGCGGCCCAGAGCGCGGCCACGTCGCCGGCCCGGCCCGGCCACGCGTGCGCGGCCAGGCCGAAGTCGACGTCCGAGCGCTCGGTCAGGTACGCGGCCTTGTCCCGCAGGTCGTCGACGGTGCGCACCGGCGTGCCGTGGCTGTGCTCGACGATCGTCGTCACCCCGGCCGCGGCGGCCGCGGCCGTGCCGGTGGGGAAGTCCTCGCGCTCGGGGCTGCCCGGGTCCATGAGGTGCACGTGGGTGTCCACGCCCCCGGGCAGCACCACCAGCCCGCCGGCGTCCACGGTGCGCGCGGCCGTCGGCGCGCCGGTGGCCACCGGGGGGCCGACGTGGACGACGGCGCCGCCCCGCACGCCGACGTGCGCGCGCCGGCGCCCGGCCGGCGTGACGACGGTTCCGCCGGCCACCAGCAGGTCGAGGTCGGTCACGTGTCCTCCTCGCTGGCGCTCGTCGGACCCGCGCCCGGCGGTGCTGTGTTCATGCGTGGCCTCGCAAGCTCGGTCACGGGTGCGTTCCTCCTGGACGGTGGGGCCTACGGTGGGCCCCCGCCGGGCGTCCGGCGGGGACGGGAGGGGACGGGGCATGGGCACGCAGGGACGGCGGGCCCGGGTGGTCGTGGGCTCGCTCGGCGGGACGATCACGATGACCGCGCCGGCCACGGGCGGTGGGGTGCGGCCCGCGCTGGACGCCGCGGACCTGCTGCGGGGCGTGCCGGGGCTCGGCGACGTGGCCGAGATCGAGGCGACCACGCTGCGCACCGTCCCGGGCGCCTGGCTGCTGCCGGCCGACGTGGTGGCGGTCGCGGACTGGGCGGGGGAGCAGGTGGCCGGCGGCGCGGACGGCGTCGTGCTCGTGCAGGGCACCGACACCATCGAGGAGACCGCCGCGCTGCTCGACCTGTACTGGGACCGGCCCGAGCCGCTCGTGGTGACCGGCGCGATGCGGCCGCCCGTGGCGCCGGGTGCCGACGGCCCGGCCAACCTGCTCGGCGCGGTCCGCGTCGCCGCCGACGACGGCGCCCGGGACCGTGGCGTGCTCGTCGTCCTCGCCGACGAGGTGCACGCCGCCGTCCGGGTCCGGAAGGGCGACACCGTCGCCGTGCACGCGTTCACCTCGGGCGCCTTCGGTGCGGTCGGCCGCCTGCACGAGGGCGCGGTCACCTTCGCCGGCCGGACGGCGCGCTGGCCGGCCCTGGCCCGGCCGGTCGACGGCCGCGACCCGCGGGTCGCCCTGCTCGAGACCCACCTCGGCGACGTCGGGGCGCTGCTCGCGCTGGTCACCGAGGCCGGCTGGGACGGCGTGGTGCTCGCGGGCTTCGGCGCCGGACACGTGTCGGCCGCCGCGGCCGACGTCGTCTCCGCCGCGGTGGACCGGTGCCCGGTGGTGCTGGCCAGCC
>DASQNB010000443.1:0-10518 GCA_035645175.1 Geodermatophilus sp. | reverse complement strand
GTCGAAGCACATCATCAGGCCGAGGATGATCCCGAGCAGGATCGCCGAGGTGCCGGTCAGGCCGTTGAGCCAGTTGCCCAGGCCGGTCAGCGCGGCGGCGAGCGGGCGGCCGAGGACGACGACCATCAGCCCGCTGGAGATCAGCGTGGCGAGCAGCGGAATGATCACGACCGGCTGCAGGCCGCGGACGCCGACGGGCAGCTTCCAGCGGCTGATCCACAGCGCGGCGAAGCCGGCGATGATGCCGCCGATCAGGCCACCGATGAAGCCGGCGCCCACCTGGACGGAGACGAAGCCGACGACGAAGCCGGGGACGATGCCGGGGCGGTCGGCGATCGCGTAGGCGATGTAGCCGGCCAGCGCCGGGACCAGGAACCCGAAGGCCGCCTGGCCCAGCACGGTGCAGACCGCGCCGAGGTAGCCCCAGAAGCCGTCGTTGAGGCCCTCGAGGGGAGCGGCGTCCGGCAGGTTGAAGAAGGTGTTGTTCAGCGCCCAGTTCAGGGCGTAGCTGTTGCCGTCGGCCGAGGACGGGTCGGGGTTGACGATCTGGTAGCCGCCGAAGAGGAAGCCCAGGGCGATGAGCAGACCGCCTGCGGCGACGAACGGGATCATGTAGCTGACGCCGGTGAGCAGCCAACGGCGGATCTCCGTGGCGGTGCCCGGCCGGCCGCCGGCTGCGGCGGCGGGCTCGGCGGCACCCCCGGCGCCGCCCGGCACCCGGCGGGCGTTCGGGTCGTCCGCGGCGGCCAGCGCCTCGCGGACCATGACGTCGGGCTCGTTGATCGCCCGCTTGGTGCCCGACTGAACCAGCGGCTTGCCGGCGAACCGGTCGCGGTCCCGGACGCCCACGTCGACGGCGAAGATGACCGCGTCGGCGGCGCGGATGACCGCGGGGTCCAGCGGGGTGGAGCCCGACGAGCCCTGGGTCTCGACGTGGATGTCGACCCCGGCCGCCTGGCCGGCGGCGGTGAGCTTGTCGGCGGCCATGTAGGTGTGCGCGATGCCGGTCGGGCAGGCGCTGACGACGACCACGCTGCGCCGGGCCCCGTTGGCACCGGTCCCCGCACCGTTGCCCGCGGCCGTGGACGGCGGGGTGGCACCGGCGGAGGTGGCCGTCGCGCCGACAGCGGCGGGGGCCGCGGCCGGCTCCGGGGAGACGACCTCCTGGACGAGCCGGACGACGTCGGCCGGGGAGCCCGCCGCCCGCAGCGAGGCCACGAACTCCGGCCGCACCAGCGCCCGGGCCAGCGCGGTCAGGAGCGTGAGGTGGTCGGCGTCGCCGTGCGCCGGTGCCGCGATGAGGAACACCAGGTCCGCCGGGCCGTCGGGGGCGCCGAAGTCGACCTTCGGGTCCAGCCGGGCGAAGGCCAGCGAGGCCTCGGTCACCGCGGCCGAGCGGCAGTGCGGGATGGCGATGCCGCCGGGCAGGCCGGTGGCCGCCTGCGCCTCGCGGGCGAGGGCGTCGTCGGCGAGCCCGGCGGCACCGGTGGCCCGCCCGGCGCCGGCGACCAGCTCGGCCAGGCGGCGCACGACCGTGCTCTTGTCGGATCCCAGGTCGGCGTCGAGCGCCACCAGGTCTGGTGTGATCAGGTCGGGCATGGCCCAGCCTCCGGAGTGGTCAGCGGACGTCGCGGCCGGCGGCCGGGACGGTGGTGCGCGGTGTGACGGGCGGTGCGGTGGCGGTGCTGGGCAGGCCCGCGGTCCGGACGGTGGCCACCTCGACGTCGAGGGCGGCCACCTGCTCGGGGGTGGGGACGGCCGAACCGGGCAGGGAGGCACTGGCCGCGCCGTAGGCGACCGCGCTGCGCAGCCGCTCGGCGGGCGGGGCGCCGGCGAGGTCGGCCAGCACGTGACCGGCCAGGCTGCAGTCCCCGGCGCCGACGGTGCTGCGGACGGCGATCCGCGGCGGGGTGGCCGACCAGACGCCCTCGGCGCAGGACAGCAGCGCCCCGTCGGCGCCCAGGGTCAGCAGCACCTCGGCCACCCCGCGCGCGTGCAGCGTGTCGACGGCGGCCAGGGCGGCGGCGCGGTTGGCGGTCAGGTGGGTCTCGGGCACCCCGGAGAGCTGGGCGAGCTCCTCGGAGTTGGGCTTGAGCAGGTCCGGCGCGGCGTCCGGGCCGGCGGCCAGGAGCGCCAGCAGCGGCGCCTCGGAGGTGTCGACGGCGATCCGCGCCCCGGTGTCGCGCAGCGAGCGGACCAGGTCGGCGTACCAGTCCAGCGGGGTGCCCGGCGGCAGCGAGCCGGACAGCACCACCCAGTGGGCGCCCGCGGCGTGCTCGTGCAGCGCGGCGGCCAGGGCGTCGCGGGCGGCGTCGTCCAGTGCGGCGCCGGGCTCGTTGAGCTTGGTGGTGGTGCCGTCGGGCTCGGCCAGGGTGTAGTTGGTGCGCACCGGGGTGGCGATCGGCACCGTGGCCATCGGCAGGCCCAGCCCGTGCAGGGCCCGGAGGATCGGGTCGTCGCCGGCTGCGGGCAGCACGGTGACGACGTCCCCGCCGGCGGCGGCGACCGCGCGGGCGACGTTGACGCCCTTCCCGCCCGGCTCGGTGGAGCTCGGTGCCAGGCGGGCGACGCCGCCGCGCACCAGCGGCCCAGGCAGCGAGAGGGTCCGGTCCAGACTGGGGTTGGCGGTGAGTGTGACGACGAGTGGGCTCATGCGACGACGACCTCGATCCCGGCGTCCTCGAGACGGGCGAGGTCGGCCGGTGCGGCCTCGGCGTCGGTGACCAGGACGTCGACGTCGGCCGACGTCGCGAAGCGGACCAGGTGCTCGCGGCCGAACTTGCTGCTGTCGGCGAGCACGACGACCTTCTGCCCGGAGCGGATCATCGCCCGCTTCACCGAGGCCTCGGCCTCGTCGGGGGTGGTGAACCCGTGCTCGGGGGTGAGGCCGTTCGTGCCGAGGAAGGCGACGTCGACCCGCAGGTCGGCGAGGGCGTTCACCGTCCGCTCGCCCACGGCGCACTGGGTGATCCCGCGGACCCGCCCGCCCAGCACGTGCAGGTCGACGCCGGGCGCGGCGGCCAGCCGGGCGGCCAGCGGCACCGAGTGCGTGGCGACCAGCAGCCGGCGGCCGCCGGGGAGGACCTCGGCCAGGGCGGCGGTGGTGCTGCCGCCGTCGAGCAGCAGGCTGCCGTCGGGGCCGGGCAGCAGGTCCAGCGCGGCGGCGGCGATCTTGCGCTTCTGCTCGCTGCGGGTGCCGTGCCGTTCGCCCAGGGCGGTCTCGACGTAGGCGAGCGCGCCGGCCGGCACGGCTCCACCGTGCACGCGGCGCAGCATCCCGGCACGCTCGAGGGCGGCGAGGTCGCGGCGCACGGTCTCGGTGGTGACCCCGAACTCCTCGGCGAGCGCGGTCACCGCGACCCGGCCGCGGTCGGCGACGAGCCCGGCGATCGTCTGCTGACGTTCCTCGGCGTACACCGCACTGCCTCCTTCCTGGACTGCCCGATTTTGTGGTTTCGGTGTTGTGATGATGTGGTTGTACTTGCGTTACGTTGACAAGTCAACACTTTCTCGTGACTCTGGTCATAGACGGACCCCAGCCTTCCCCTCGGCCCGAGTCCGGGCCACCGACCCGTGCGAGGCAGCCATGACCATCCACGCTCCCGGAACCGCCCCGTCGACCACCGGAGGCCCGCGGGTGCTCCCCGGCACCCCTGTCGTGCCGGGAGTGGCCTGGGGTCCGGTCGTGCGCCCGTCGGGGGCCGTGGCCCTGCCGGGCGACGACGGCGCCGTGGTCGCCGAGGAGGAGCGGGCGGGGGAGAAGGCGCGCTTCGCCGCCGCCGCCGGTGTGGTCGGCGACCGGCTGACCGAGCGCGCCGCGGCGGCGACCGGGGTGAGCGCGGAGGTGCTGGCCACGACGGCCGGCCTGGCCCGGGACCGCGGCCTGCTGTCGGCGGTCGAGCAGCGGATCGACTCCGGCACGCCCGCCGCCGTCGCCACCGTGCAGGCCGCCCAGCAGTTCGTCGACCTCTTCACCAGCCTGGGCGGGCTCATGGCCGAGCGGGTGACCGACGTCCGCGACGTGCGGGACCGGATCGTCGCCCAGCTGACCGGGCAGGGGGAGCCCGGCGTACCCAGCCCGGACGAGCCGTCGGTGCTCCTGGCCGACGACCTCGCGCCGGCCGACACCGCGGGGCTGGACCCGGCCCGGATCACCGGCCTGGCCACCCGCCTGGGCGGCACGACCAGCCACACCGCGATCATCGCCCGCCAGCTCGGGCTGCCCTGCGTGGTCGCCGTCGGCGGGCTGGACGACGTCCCGGAGGGCGCCACCGTGCTGCTCGACGGCGAGCGCGGCACGGTCACCGTCGACCCCGACCCCGCGGAGGCACGGGCGCGGGTGGAGGCCTCGCAGGCCGCCGCCGCAGCGCTGGCCGGTTACCGCGGGCCGGGCCGGACCCGCGACGGGCTCGAGGTCAAGGTGCTGGCCAACGTGCAGGACGGCGCGGGCGCGCGGGCCGCGGCGGCCAAGCACGCCGAGGGCGTCGGGCTGCTGCGCACGGAGCTGGCGTTCCTCAGCCGGACCGAGGAGCCCTCGGTGGAGGAGCAGGCGGCGGGCTACGCCGCGGTGTTCGAGGCCTTCCCCGGGCAGCGGGTCGTCGTCCGCACGCTGGACGCCGGGTCGGACAAGCCGCTGGCCTTCGCCACGATGCCGGACGAGGAGAACCCGGCGCTCGGCGTCCGCGGGCTGCGGGTCGCCCGCCGGGACCCGGGGCTGCTGGAGCGGCAGCTGGACGCGATCGCCGAGGCCGCCCACCGGACCGGCGCCCAGCCGTGGGTGATGGCCCCGATGGTCGCCACCGTGGCCGAGGCCAGGGACTTCGGTCAGCGCGTGCGCGCCCGCGGGCTGACCCCCGGTGTGATGATCGAGGTGCCCTCGGCGGCGCTGATGGCCGAGCGGCTGCTGCAGCACGTGGACTTCCTGTCGATCGGCACCAACGACCTCTCGCAGTACACGCTGGCCGCCGACCGGCTCTCCGCCGACCTCGCGGACCTCACCGACCCGTGGCAGCCGGCCCTGCTCGCCCTCGTGCAGGCCACCGCCGAGGCCGGCCGTCGCACCGGCCGCCCGGTCGGCGTCTGCGGGGAGGCTGCCGCGGACCCGCTGCTGGCCTGCGTCCTCGTCGGCCTCGGCGTCACCTCGCTGTCCTGCGCCGCGTCGTCGATCGCCGGGGTCGGCGCCCGGCTGGCCGTCGTCGACACCGACGCCTGCCGGCGAGCGGCCGAGGCCGCGCTGCTCACCGACGACCCGCACGACGCGCGGGCGGCGGCACGCCGGGAGCTCGGCGCCTGAAGAAGGACCCCTCTGCCCCCCCGCCGTGGAAGGACCCCGTCCTCCTCATCCCTCGCAGCCTCGGGACGAGCCTCTGGACGGGGCCGGCGGCGGGACCCCGCAGAGGGGCGGAGGCGAACGTCACCCTCCGGGGTGAGGGATCTTCGTCGTGTCACGTCATTCGCCTAACTTCCTTCGGAATACTCCGGCCTCCACCTGCATTGCTCTGGGTGTAGTCCTCACGAGACCGGAAGAAGGCAGCGAGAGATGAGCAGCGTGACCTCCAGCTGGCGGCGGCGTCGGCAGGCGGCGCGGACGCGTCGGGCGCTCGACCGCGCCCTCGCGCGCACCAGCAGCCCGGCGATGCGCGACGAGCTGCTGACGATGGCGAACGGCCGCTAGAGCCGTCCGCGGACGACGCACGACCCCGGTCCCCTCGCGGAGACCGGGGTCGCTTGCCGTCCGACCCCCTGCAGGACGGGGGTCCTCCTTCCGTGCCGCCCGTGGACGACGGCGTGCCCTCGGCCGCGGGAGATCAGCGCCGGGACCGACAGCACGACGGGTCGTCGACGACCTCCATGGCGGCGTGGTGCGCTCCTGCTCCGTCCCTCCTTGGGGGTGGCCCGTGCTCAACCGGTGCCCCGTTCGTGCCGATGAGACCGGCGTGACCAGAACGGGTGGCTGCCGGTGAGCGGCCCCGCGGTGGCCGAGGCCCGTGAGACGTCCGGCGCCACCACGGGCCTGCTGCTGAGCCACGTCCGCCGGCAGGGCGGGGACGACGCGGTGGCCGAGGTGCTGCGCCGCGCCGGCGTCCCGTGGACCGCTGCCGAGCTCGAGCAGCCGTCGCAGTGGACCAGCTACGACACCCGCATCCGGTTGTTCGCCGCGGCCACGGAGGTGCTCGGCGATCCGCAGACCATGTTCCGGGTCGGCCGTGAGGCGCTGGGCCTCGGCCTGACCCCCGCCCTGGTGCTGCTCATCCGGGCCATGGGCTCACCCCGCCAGGTGTACCGCCAGCTCCCGCGCGCCGTCGCGAAGTTCTCGACCACCTCGACCATGGAGGTCCTCGAGTCCGGCGCCACCCACGCCACGCTCAGCTACCGGTTGCACGAGGGCTACCGGCACTCCCGCCTGGACTGCGAGTACGCCCAGGGCCTGATCGGCATGGTGCCGACCATCTTCGGGCTGCCGTCGGCCGAGCTGGTGCACACCCAGTGCGAGTCCGACGGCCACCCGGTGTGCCTCTACCACCTGACGTGGGAGCGCCGCCGCCGGCTGGGCGGACGCCGTCGCAGCGAGGACGACGGCCCCGAGCTGCTCGCCCTGCGCGAGCAGCTGCGCATCCTGCAGTCGGCCGCGGCCGACCTGGTGGCCAGCGAGGACGTCGATACCGTCCTGCAGCGGATCGTCGAGAAGGCGGCCGAGGCCGTCCTGGCCCCCGGCTGGGTGCTGGCCGTGGCCGACCCCGCGGGGGGCCCGGCGCTGGTGCACAGCGCCGGGCTGCCGCAGTCCCACGTCGACTCGCTCGCCGCCACCCTCCTGGCCGGTGCCCACCCGGGACCCCACGTCGTCGCGGTCGACGTCGCCTCGGCCCGGCGGGTGCACGGCCGGCTGGCCGCCGTCTACCGCCCCGGCGACGGCGGCCTCGGCCACGAGCGCGAGATGCTCGGTGCCTACGCCGGCTACGCCGCGGCCGCACTGGACCTGCTGATGGCCCTGGAGACCTCCCGTCAGGAGGCCGACCGCGCCGGGACGCTGCTCACCCTGGCCCACGAGCTCGCCGGAGCCACCGACGCGGGGGACGTGTGTGCGGTGGTCGCCGAGGCGCTGCCCCGGGTCGTCGGTTGCGACAGCGCGGCGGTGCTGCTGTGGGACCCGGCCGAGGGCGCCCTGCGCACGGCCGCCTCGGTGGACCCCACCGAGGAGAACCGGCGGATCATGTACGCGACCGCCCTGCGCGCCGAGGACATCCCGGAACTGGTCGGCATGCTGACCGACCGGGAACCGCGCTTCCTCCGGCCGGAGTCCAGTAGCCCGCTGCTGCGGCAGCTGCTGGAGGCGCTGCAGCTCACCGACGTCGTCGCCGTCCCGGTGCTGGCCGGGCGCACGTTCCTCGGCGTGGCCACCGCCAGCTGGCCGGCCGGGCGCGCGCCCGCCGTCCTCGCCGGCGACGTGCTGCACCGGTTGCGCGGTGTCGGCGACCAGGCCGCGACCGCACTGCAGCGGGCCCGCCTGCTGGAGACCGTCCGGCACCAGGCCACCCACGACGCGCTCACCGGGCTGCCCAACCGTGCGCTCTTCCTCGACCGGCTCGGCGAGGTGCTGGCCGCCACCGCCCCCGACCAGCACGTCGGCGTGCTGTTCTGCGACCTCGACCGGTTCAAGTCGGTCAACGACTCGCTCGGCCACGCGGCCGGCGACGAGCTGCTGCGCCAGGTGGCCGCCCGGCTGCGGGCCGCGATCCGCCCCGGTGACCTGGTGGGCCGGCTCAGCGGCGACGAGTTCGCCGTCCTGCTGCCCGCCCTCACGCGGCCCGAGGACGCCGACCGCGTGGTCGACCGGGTGCTGGGCTGCTTCGACGAGCCCTTCCGGCTGGAGGGCACCGAGGTCGCCGTCGGCACCAGCGTGGGCGTCGCCGTCCACGTCGACGGGTGGGACGACGCCGACGCGATGCTGCGCGCCGCCGACGCCGACATGTACCGGCACAAGCACGCCGGCCGGGACGGTCGAGAGGCCGCCGGCGCCTGAAGCCGGCCCCCGGCAACGCCGGCCGGACTCGCGGGCCGCTATCCCCGCAGTCGCGCGCGCAGGGCGGCCTGCTCCTCGGGGCCGAAGCCGTGCGCGGTGAGCCAGCCCGTCGGCCCGCCGTGCCGCTCGTCGAGCAGCTCCAGAACCCGCCGCATGGTCTCCGCCCGCGGCGTGTGGCTGGCGACGTCGCGGCGCACCATGTCCTCGGCGTAGGTCGGGGACGCGGCCAGCTTGGCCACCAGGTCGTCGATCACGTCGGCGGTCAGCGCGTAGTCCGCGACGATCTCCTCGTACGGGACGCCGGCCACGGCGAGGGCGAAGGCCACCACGACGCCGGTGCGGTCCTTGCCGGCGGCGCAGTGCACGACCGTCGCACCGTCGCTGTCCGCGGCCAGGGCGCGCAGGGCGGCGACCACGTTCTCCGGCCGGTGCGCCAGGTAGCCCAGGTAGGAGCGCACGGCCGGCGTCTCCTCCTGGTCGTCCTCGGCCACCTGCCGCGGCAGGATCGACTCGGCCCAGTCGGCCGGCAGCTCGGGCAGGTCGGCCTCCTCGACGGCGAACACGTCGGTGTGGTGGCCGCGCTCGGGCAGCAGCGTGAAGTGCCGGTGCCTCACCTCGGGCACCTCGCGCAGCGGACCGCGCCCCTCCAGCAGCACCTCGGCGGTGGTGCGGAGGTCGACCACCTCGCGCAGCCGCACGTCGTGGACCAGCCGGCGGACGTCGGCGTCGCTCAGCGTCTGCAGGTTGTCGCTGCGCAGCACCCGGCCGGGGACCGTCGTACCGCCGTCGACCGTGGGCAGCCCGCCGAGGTCGCGGGTGTTCGTCGTGCCGTCGAGGCGGAGCCAGCGGTCGGTGCACAGGCGGTCGGAGGCTCCGGAAGTCACCCGGACGACGGTACGACCCGCCGCGTGCCCCGCGCCGGGGGTGTGGGGCCTGACCCCACAACTGGGGTCGCAACTGTGGCGTTCCTGCACGTGGGGACCCCTCCGTCCCGGCCCTACGGTGTGACCCGCGTCACTCGGCGTCCACATGGGCCCTCGGGTCCCGTCGAGCCGTGGCCCCCGCCGCTGCTCCCGCACCTGCCGACCACCGTCGAACGACAGGAGTCCCATGGACCTGACCAGAGCCAGGACGATTGCGACGGGGGTGGCCCTCGTCGTCGTCGCCTCCCTCGGGTGGACGACGCCGGCGGGCGCCACGGACACCGCAGCCCGGTGCGCCGCGCTCGCGGGGGTCGAGATCCCCGCACGTGTCATCGGCCTGCCGACGACCGGCGGAGAGGTGACCGACGCCACCCTCGTGGCACCGTCCGGGAGCGGCACCACCGCGATCGGGGAGTACTGCAGGGTCAGCGCCGCGCTGCACCCAGTGGACACCGCCGCCCCGGACATCCGCATGCAGGTGGCGCTGCCCACCACGTGGAACCAGAAGGCGCTCATGTTCGGCGGGGGTGGCTACAACGGGACCATCCCGGCGCTCGACGGGAACGTCCCCTTCGGTCCCGACGACGCCCCCCGACCGCTCGGCCGCGGCTACGCGACCTTCGCCAGCGACTCCGGGCACCAGACGCCCCCGGGGTTCCTGCCGACCGCCTCGCTCTACGGCGAGTTCCTCGCCAACGACGAGGCGCTGCGCAACTTCGCCGGCGACGCCCTGAAGAAGACCCGGGACGCCGCCGTGTTCGTCATCGGCCGGTACTACGACCGGAACACCCCGAAGCAGACCTACTTCGCGGGCGGCTCCACCGGCGGCCGGGAGGCGCTCGCCGTCGCGCAGCGCTGGGAGCGCGACTTCGACGGGGTCATCAGCGTGTACCCCGCGTTCAACGCCGCCACCCTGGACCTGTACTTCGGCTACATGACCCGTCAGCTCGCCGCGCCGGGCGCGTTCCCCCGCCCCGGCCAGCAGGTGCTGCTCTACAACGCCGTCATCGAGGCCTGCGACGACCTCGACGGGCTGGTCGACGGCGTCATCAGCGACGAGCCGGCCTGCGACTTCGACCCCGTCGTCCTCCGCTGCCCGGACGGTCAGGACCTCGGCGACGGCTGCCTGTCCGACCCGCAGATCACCGCTATCCGGGCCATCTCCAGCGCGATCACGTTCGACTACCCGCTGGCCAGCGGGGAGACCGGCTACCCGGGCTTCCCGTACCTGTCGGGCGCGGACATGTCGACGCCGCTGCTCGGCCTGGGGACGACCGCGCCGACCACCCCGATGCCGGAGACCGCCGGCTACGGCATGCAGTTCTGGGACGCCTGGGTCAAGTACGCGGTGACCCGTGACGCCGGCTACGACTCCCTGTCCCTGGACCCGCTGGCACCGGGCGTCTGGCAGGACCGCATCTCGGAGCTCACCGCGCTGCAGGACGTCAACGACACCGACCTGCGGTCCTTCGCGAGGAGGGGCGGCAAGCTCCTGCTGCTGCACGGGACGGCGGACGAGCTGGTCAGCCACCGGGCCACGGTGGAGTACTACTAGGGGCTGGTGGAGACCATGGG
>DASQNB010000442.1:0-2581 GCA_035645175.1 Geodermatophilus sp. | reverse complement strand
CCGTCCGCAGGTGTTCGGCGGTCTCCGGGCCGGCGAGGCAGGTGACCGTCGCGCCCGCCCGCGCGAGCAGCGCCGCCAGCAGGCCGCCGACCCCGCCGGGTCCGAGCACGGCCACGCGCAGTCCGGTCAGGGCGTCCTGTTCGTCGGTCACGGCGGACATGCAAGCAGAGCGGAGCGGGTGGGGCGCCGCGGCCGGGTCAGGGAGCGTCGGTGAGGAGCCTCCCCGTGAGGTCGGCGAGGACGTCGAGTCCGTCGGGGGAGAGCAGTGACTCCAGGTGGAACTGCACCCAGGCGAACGTCGGTCCGCGCAGCGCGTGCACCTCGCCGGTGCGCGGGTCGGCCGCCGCCTCCACCCCCTCCGGCAGGACCGCTCCGGCCCGGCTGGCGGTGAAGGTGTTGTAGAAGCCGACCCGCGCGCCGGTGCCGAAGACGTCCACCCGCCGCTGCGTGCCCTGGTGCGGGGAGGGCAGCGCCACCACCGGCAGGCCGAGCAGGCCGGCGAGGACCTGGTGGCTCAGGCAGACCGCGAGCAGCGGCCGGCCGGCGGTCAGCCGCGCGCCGACCAGGGTCCGGAGCGCGGCCATGCAGGGGTCGTCGGTGTCGCGGGGGTCGCCGGGCCCGGGGCCGGCCACGAGCAGGTCGAACCCCGCCGGGTCGGGGTCGTCGTCCCAGGGGCGCACGGTGGTGTGCACGCCGAGGCGGCGCAGCTGGTGGGCCAGCATCGCCGTCCAGGCGTCCTCGGCGTCCACGACCAGGGCACTGCGGCCGCGCAGCGCGGGCAGCGGTCGGTCGGCCTGCGGCTCCAGCCAGAAGCGGGCCAGGGCCCGGTTGCGGTCGGCGAGGGCGCGCGCCACCCCCGGGTGGTCGGCGAGCCGCGGCGCCGGGGGAGGGGCGGGCTGCCCGGCCAGCGCACGCAGGACGGCGGCGGCCTTGGCGTGGGTCTCGGCGACCTCGTGCCCGGGCACCGAGTGGCGCACCAGCGTGGCGCCGACGGGCACGCGGATGCCCCCGTCGGCGTCGAGGTGGGCGGTGCGGATGAGGATCGGCGCGTCCAGGGTCTGGCCGCCGTCGTCGTCCCGGCCGAGCAGCGCCAGGACGCCGGAGTAGTAGCCGCGCGGCGTCGTCTCGTGCCGGGCGATCACCCGGGCGGCGTTGCGGATCGGGGAGCCGGTGACCGTCGGGGCGAACGCGGTCTCGCGCAGCACCTCCCGGACGTCGAGGGAGCTGCGGCCCCGCAGCAGGCCCGCGCCGGTCGGTGGTGGTCAGCGGTCGAGCGCCTTCCGCAGCAGCCGCTCGTAGGGACCATCGGTGGCGGACGGCTGCGGGTCACCGAGGAACACCGCGACGACCTCTGCGTCCGGCCGATCCACCTCGGCGCGGAGCCGTCGCCAGGCGGCGAGGTTCGGGTGGTCGTAGGCGGTGCACGCCTCGGCGGGCGCCAGCAGGTCGATGGCCTCCTGCAGACGCTGCCCGTCCAGGACGTACGTCGCCGTCCCACGGACGTGCCCGCACACCGTCGCCAGCACGACCGCGGGCAGGAAGTTCGCGCCTTGGTTGACCAGGGGGAAGACGGCTTCGGGCTCGCCCGGCACGGCCAGCCCGAGGGCGTAGGCGGCTGGGCGCTCGTAGCCGTCGATCGCGTCCTCGAGCCGCTCCCGCGCCGCCGTGATCTCCTCGGTCGTCGTCCACCGTTCGTCCGTCACCGGTGCAGTCTCGCGCCCGCGGCCGTGGGGCTCCGCCTGCTGGGGTCCTGTGGCGCCCGCGTCATCGGGGGAGCGGTTGGTCGGGGACGTCGTCGAGGGGAGCGGCGAGCTCGAGCAGCCACGGACGGAAGCCGACCCGCTGGTACAGCTGGACAGCCCCGTCGTTGGCGGCCATCACGCTGACCGTCCAGTGGGTGCACCCGCGCTCCCGCAGGTGGCGGCGGGACCCCTCCAGCAGCGCCGTCCCGACACCGGCTCCCCGGGCGTGCGGGGCGACGACGAGGGACTCGACCTCGCCCCGCGCCTGCCCGAAGTCGAAGGTGGGGCCGGACCGGACGAGGCGGCAGAAGGCGTAGCCGTCCGGCTGCGCCGCGCCGTCCGCACCGGCCAGCAGGAGCGCGCCGCTGCCGTCGTCGAGCCAGGTCCGGTACTCGCGGCGCCGCATGGTCCACGCGTCGTCGGCGTCCCGGATCGGCAGGCCCTCGCCGGCGACCTGCCGGTGGTGCTCGACCATCGCCTGCCACAGCGGCGCGATGAGCGCCAGGTCGTCGTCGGTGCCACGCACGGTGCGTACGTCGATGCTGCCCACGCCCCGGACGGTATGCGGGCTCACTCAGCGCGTGACGACCAGACCGCCGCCCACGCCGCCGAGAACGGCACCGGTCGTCCGGTCCCACCACCGGCGCACCCGCTCACGGCGCAGCAGTGCCGACAACCGCACGCCGAGTGCGACCACCGCCGCCCAGACGACGAAGCCCAGGACGATGTCCAGCACGCCGAGGACGACGACCTGCGCCCACACCGGCGTCGCGGCGGGGACGAGGAACTGGGGCAGGACGGCGGCGAAGAACAGCACCGCCTTGGGGTTGAGCAGGTTG
>DASQNB010000441.1:0-2151 GCA_035645175.1 Geodermatophilus sp. | reverse complement strand
TGCGCTGGGTGGAGCGGATGACCGCGCACGACGCGGCGCTGCAGCTGACCGCGGACCTGCGGGTGCGGGTCTGGCGGGCGCTGTCCGCGCAGGGTCCCGCGGCCGACCGGACGCCGGGCTCGGCGCTGGCCCGCGTGGTCGGCGACGTCGGACTGGTGCAGGACCTCTCGGTGCGCGTCGTCCCCCCGGCGCTGGTCGCCGGCACGGTGACCACCGCGACGCTCGGCGCGCTGGCGCTGGTCTCCCCCGCCGCGGCCGGCGCCGCGGCGGCGGTCCTGCTGGTCACCGTCGCGCTGGTCCTCGCCGCGCACCGCCGGGTGGACGCCGGGGCCGCGCGCGCCGAGGCCGCGCTGCGGGTGGCTGCGCTGCGCGACACCACCACGGTGCTCGAGGGCGCGGCCGACCTGCGGGCGCACGGCCTGGCGGGCCGGACGGCGGAGGACCTGGCGGGGCTCGCCGCGGACCGGACGGCGGCCGACCGCGCACGCACCCGGGCCGGCGCGCTGGGCACCGGGGCGGTCGTCCTCGGCACCGGGCTGGCCGCGGTCGCCGCCGCGTCGGCCGGGGCCGGCACCGGGGTCACCGGCCCGGCGGTCGCGGTGCTCGCGCTCGCCCCGCTGGCGCTGGCCGAGCCGCTGGCCGGGCTGGTGACCGCGCTGCAGCGCCGCGGCACGCTCGCCGACGCCCGCGACCGCCTCGACGCCGTCCTCACCGCGCCGGTGCCGGCCGATCCCGCCGACCCGCTGCCGGTGCCCGCGCCGGTCCGCGCGCTGGCCACCGACGGCCTGGTCGCCGGCTGGCCCGGCGGCCCGGACGTGCTGCGCGACCTGACCACCGCGGCTGCCGCCGACGGCGGCTGGCTGGTCGTGCGCGGGCCCTCGGGCTCAGGGAAGTCGACGTTCCTCGCCGTGCTGCTGGCGGCGCTGCGGCCCCGCGCGGGCGGCTGGACGCTGGGCGGCGTGCCCACCGACCGGCTGACCGGGGACGACGTCCGCTCGCGCACGGCCTGGCTGCCGCAGGAGGCGCACGTGTTCGCCTCGACGGTCCGGGCGAACCTGGCCCTGGCCGCGCCGCGCGGGGAGCTCGCCGGGCCGGACGGCGAGGTCCGGATGCGGGCCGCGCTGGAGGTCACCGGGCTGGGTGGCCTGCTGGCCGCGCTGCCCGAGGGGCTGGACACCCCGGTCGGCGCGGGCGGGACCGCGCTGTCCGGCGGCGAGCGGCGCCGGCTGGCCGCGGCCCGGGCGCTGCTGGCCGACCGGGACGTCGTGCTGCTCGACGAGCCGACCGCGCACCTGGACCCGCCGACCGCCGCCGCGCTGCTGCGCGACCTGCGGGCCGCGCTGGCCGGCCGGGTCGTGGTCTGCGTGACCCACGACGACACCGTCGAGCGGCCCGGCGACACCGTCGTCCGACTCGGCGCCGCGGTGACCGCCCTGGCCGCGTAACCCGGTCGGCCCTCCTGCAGGGGCCCGCCGCGAGCCTGCGAGTGGTGGGGGGCAGGAGGGTCCTTCAGGCGGCGGCCGCGGAGGGGCGGACGGGACCGTCCGGCCGCACGCGGACCACCTCGAAGCCCGGGAAGGCGGGCAGCGCCGGGTCGACGACCAGCGGCACCCCGGCCGGCTCCCCGAGGACGCCGTGCTCGGCCAGGGCCGCCCGCGCGGCTGGGTCGAGCTCGGCGAGCAGGCGGTCGTGGAGCTCCGGCCGGACCCGGATCTCCCGAGGCGGCGCCAGGCCGGGCGCCCAGGCGACGGCGAGGACGTCCCGGGCGGCGTCCGGCCGGGCCCAGTGCGGATGGTGTGCAGTGCCGGGAGCCGGCTGCGGCTGGACGGGGCGGCCGGCGACTGGTCGGGTGCTCATGACGGCCTCGGACATGATGGCCTCCTGGCGGTTCCCCCGCGTCCTGTGCAACGCCGGGGAGGATGAGTCCATGCCTATCGCAGAGGGCTGACAGTTCCCGCGTGATACCGGGGACCGGGCCGCCCGTTCCGTCGGCACCGTCGGGCAGCCTGCCGGCATGGACGCGTCCTTCACCGCTTCGGTCTTCCTCGGCATGAGCGTCGACGGGTTCATCGCCCGTCCCGACGGCGACCTCGCCTGGCTCACCGGCGGCGACGCCGGCGGGGGCGGTGCGCCCGACAACGGCGAGGGCGG
>DASQNB010000440.1:0-2415 GCA_035645175.1 Geodermatophilus sp. | reverse complement strand
GACCGGCTGCTCGGGTTCAGCGTCTCCTCCGTCGCCGAGCTGGACGTCGCCCGCGCCCTGCCGGCCGGCACCGTGGACGTGGTCGGCATCGGCCCGGTCTGGACGACGCCGACCAAGCCCGACGCCGGCAGCGCCCTCGGCACGGACGGCGTCCGTGCGCTGGCCGACGCCGCCCGTGCCGCCGGGTTCGGCACCGTCGCGATCGGCGGCATCGACGCGAGCCGGGCCGCCGAGGTGGCCACGACCGGGGTGGACGGCGTGTGCGTCGTCTCGGCGGTGTGCACCGCGCCCGACCCGGCCGCGGCGGCCCGAGCGCTGCGGGTGTCGATCGACGGGGCGCGGGTGTGATCGGCGGGCGGACGGGGGTGCCGACAGCGCTGACCGTGGCGGGCAGCGACCCCAGCGGCGGCGCCGGCATCCAGGCCGACCTCAAGACGTTCAGCGCCCTCGGCGTGTACGGGACGGCGGTGCTCACCGCGCTGACCGCGCAGAACACCCGCGGTGTCACCGGCGTCCACGGCGTGCCGGCGGAGTTCGTCGCCGAGCAGCTGGCGACGCTGTTCGCCGACGTCGTGGTGCACGCCACCAAGCTGGGCATGCTCGGCACGGCCGACGTGGTGCGCGCGGTCGCCGCCGCGCTCGCCGACCGCCCGGCCGGCCCGGTCGTCTGCGACCCGGTCATGGTCGCCACCAGCGGTGACCGGCTCATCGACGACGCCGCGGTCGACGCCGTCCGCGCCGACCTGCTGCCGCTCACCGACCTGGTGACGCCCAACGTGCCCGAGGCCGCCGTCCTGCTCGACGTGCCCCCGGCCACCGACGTCGACGAGCTGCCCGACCAGGCCACCGCGCTGCTCGGGCTCGGCCCCCGCGCGGTGCTGCTCAAGGGCGGCCACCTCGGCGGGGAGGAGAGCGTCGACGTGCTGGCCACCGCGGACGGCGTGACGGTCACCCGGCGGCCGCGGGTGGACACCACCTCGACGCACGGCACGGGCTGCACGCTGTCCTCCGCGCTCGCCGCGCTGGCGGCCCGGCGCCGCACCGACGACTGGACGCAGCTGGTCGACCCCGCCCGGGACTACCTGCAGCGGGCGCTGGAGGCCGGGGGCAGCCTGGGGATCGGCTCGGGGCACGGCCCCGTGCACCACTTCGCCGGCATCTGGCCGGCCTGAGCTGCTGTGATCATCGGCAGGTGGTCGCCTGACACGCCAGGGCGGCCAGCCACCCGCCGATGATCACGGGGGGAGTGAGGGTCAGGGAGTGGGCTGGTCCCCGTCCGCTGTCGTGATCGGAACGCGGGTGGCGCCGTCACCGTTCGGGGTCGCGCCGGCGAACCGGCGCAGCAGCGCCGCGACGTCCACCCCGGTGAGGTCGCCGGACAGCTGCAGCCCCTGCGCCACGTTGGCCGCGACCGAACGGCCCAGCGAGCCCGCGCCGTCGGCGGAGATGACGGTCATCTTGTCCACGCCGGCCAGCGGGGCCGCGGCGGCCTGCACCACCTCGGGCAGCACCTTGACCAGCATCTCCAGGACCGCGGCCTCCCCGTACTTGGCGAACGCCTCGGACCGGGCGTCCAGCGCCTCGGCCTCGGCCTGGCCGCGGGCGAGGATGGCGGCCGCCTCGGCGGTGCCCTCCCGCTCGACGGCGTCCGCGATCGCCTGCCGGCGCAGCTTCTCGGCCTCGCCGCGCTTGGCGCCCTCGACCGCCTCGGCCTCGGCCAGCGCCGACCGGCGGGCCCGCTCGCCCTCCCCGGAGAGCCGGGCCTGCTCGGCGGCGGCCTGGGCACCGGCGATCGTGGCCTGCCGCTGCGCCTCGGCGGTGAGGATGGCGGCGTTCTTGCGCGCCTCGGCCTCCTGCTCGACCTTGTAGCGCTGCGCGTCGGCGGGACGGCGCACCTGGGTGTCCAGCTGCCGCTCGGTCAGCGCCGCCGTCCGGACGGCGACCTTCTCCTGCTCGGTGAGGATGGCCTGGTCCTGCGCGGCCTGGGCCAGCGGTCCGGCCGCCGCCGCGCGGGCCGTCGCCGCGTCGGTCTCCGCAGTGATCTCGGCCTGCCGGAGCGCGAGCTGGCGCTGGGCCACCGCGATCGCCTCGTCGGCGAGCAGCTGCTCCTGCTGGGCGGCCTGCCGGGCGCGCGCCTCGGCGATGCTGGCCTCCTTGAGCACCCGGGCGGCCTCGGGCCGGCCCAGGTCGGCCAGGTAGCTGCCCTCGGCCTGGATGTCCTGCAACTGGAAGGTGTCCAGCACCAGCCCCTGCCCGGTGAGCGAGGACTCGGCCTCCTCGGCGACGGCGGAGGCGAAGGCGGCGCGGTCGCGGATGATCTCCTCGATGGTCAGCCGGCCCACGATCGAGCGCAGCGCGCCGGCGAGCACCTCCGAGGTGAAGGTGTCGATGCCCTCCTGCTGGTTGAGGAAGCGC
>DASQNB010000439.1:0-3158 GCA_035645175.1 Geodermatophilus sp. | reverse complement strand
CCCGCGCAGCAGGCCGGCCGGGACGCCCCGCCCGCCTGAGCCGCCGCCACGCTGGTGCTCTGCCCACTCCCGTGGGCGGAGCACCAGCGTTCCGGCGGGGAGGAGGGCGGCCGCCTGCAGGGTCCCGGCCCCGTCCCGGGTACCGCCCCGAGCCTGCGAGGGGTGGGGAGGACGGGGTCCTTCTACGAGCGGTGGGGGGCAGGGGGCCTTCTTCAGTCGCCCTTCACGTTGACCACCTGGCGCAGCGTGTGCCGCACCTCCACCAGGTCGGCCGCGTCGGCCATGACGACGTCCACGGGTTTGTAGGCATCGGGGTGCTCGTCGAGGAAGGCGTCTGAGCGGCCCCAGGCGATGCCCTCCATCCGCCGGTCCAGGTCGGCGCGGGTGAACATCCGGCGCGCGGCGCCCCGCGAGTGGTTGCGGCCCGCCCCGTGCGGCGCCGAGGTCAACGACTCCACGTCGCCCTTGCCGACGACGACGTAGGACGCCGTGCCCATCGAGCCCGGGATCAGCCCCCACTGGCCGGCCCGCGCGGAGATCGCGCCCTTGCGGGACAGCCACACCTCGCTGCCGTAGTGGGTCTCCCGCTCGGTGTAGTTGTGGTGGCACTGCACGACCTGCGCGCGGTGCACCTCCCCGCCGAGGCCACGCCCACTCAAGAACTGCGACACCTGCTCCGCGAGGCGGTCCATCATCTCCTCGCGGTTGAGGGCGGCGAACCGCTGCGCCCAGTGCAGCGCCTCGACGTAGGCGTCGAACTCCGGCGTCCCCTCGGTCAGGTAGGCGAGGTCGCGGTCGGGCAGGTCGAGGTGCCGACAGCGCTCCTGCGCCACCCGGATGTGCTTGGACGCCAGCCGGTTGCCCACCCCGCGCGAGCCCGAGTGCAGGAACAGCCACACCCGGTCGGCCTCGTCCAGGCAGACCTCGATGAAGTGGTTGCCCGAGCCCAGCGAGCCCAGCTGCAGCGGCCAGTTGTGCGCGACGCCGTCGGCCTGGGCGGCACCGGGCAGGTCGCGCAGCTCCGCGACCCGCGCCGCGGCGGTCTCGCGCAGCTTCTTGTTGTGGCGGCCGGCCGACAGCGGCACCGCCCGCGAGACCTGCTGGTGCAGCGTCGCCAGGTCGCGCCCGCGGACGTCCTCGCCGGTGAACTGCGTGCGCACGGCCATCATCCCGCAGCCGATGTCCACGCCCACCGCCGCCGGGATGACCGCCCGGTCGGTCGGGATCACCGAGCCCACGGTCGCGCCGAGCCCGAGGTGCGCGTCGGGCATCAGCGCCACGTGCGGGTGGATGAACGGCATCGAGGCGGTGCGCTCGGCCTGCACGCGGGTGCTCGGCTCGAGGATCGACGCCCAGTTGAGCAGCCGGTCGCTGATCTTCTCCATGGTCCTCTGGCTCCGGGGGGTGGCCGTGACGGTGAGCGGTGCTGTCCCGCCGTGCGCACCCCCACTACCCGCAGGAGGGGATCAGTCGTCCTCGTCGTCGTCGCGGTCCCGTTCCCGGTCCCGGCCGCGCTCCTTCTGCTCCTTCTTCCTCCCCTGGTCCTCGTCCTGCGTCGCCGCGACCGGCGCCGGTGAGGGCGCGGCCGTCGTCGGCGCGGGAGGAGGCGGGGGCGGGGCGACCGCGTGGGTGACCGTCACCGTCGTCCCGACCGGCAGCTCGCCGGTCGGCTCCAGCCGGATGACCTGCCCGGCGGGGACCTCGGTGGTCTGCTCGGTGCGCAGCACCACCGGCAGGTCCAGGCCGGTGAGCCAGGCCTGCACCTCGGCCACCGGCTGCCCGACGTGGTCGGCGGGGTCGACCCGGACGAAGGTGCCCGTCGCCCGCGGTGTCGTGGGCGCCGGTGGCGCGGTGCTCGTCGGGGCGGCCGCCGGCGCGGGATCGGCCGCCGGGACGTCGCGGGACCCGAGCACCAGCCCCGTGACGACCAGCGCGGTGGCCACCAGCCCGACGAGGACGGGCACCACCAGCCGGCGCACCCGGCTGCGGTCGTCGTCCTCGTCAGCGTCCGTGCCGTCGTCGGGCACGTCGCCACCGGGGAGCCCGGGGACGACGGGGTCGACGGCGGCGGCCGCGACCGGGCCGACCGGCAGCGGGGTGGTGACCGACGGTTGCTGCGGGGGGACGGTGGGCAGCACCCGGGTCGCCGTCCGCCCGTCGTCCGGCTCCGGCTCCGGCTCCGGCGACCGGCCCGCGGCGGCGGTGGCCACCGCGGCCACCAGCGCGGCGCCGTCGGGGATGCGCGCGGCGGGGTCGGTCGCCAGCGTCCGCTCCACCAGTTCCCGCACCGGCGCAGGGACGTCGGCGGGCAGCGGCGCGGGCTGCTCCGTGACCCGCTGCAGGGCGACCTCGACCGCGACGGGACCGTCGAAGGGACGGCGGCCGGCCAGGCACTCGTAGGCGACCGTGCCCCACGCGTAGACGTCGGCGGCCGGGGTGGCCTTCTGGCCCTGCACCTGCTCGGGTGCGAGGTACTGCGCGGTCCCGACGACGTGGCCGGTGCGGGTGACGGTGGCGTTCGCCGCCGACCAGGCGATGCCGAAGTCGGTGATCTTCACGATGCCGTCCGGGCGCACCAGCAGGTTGGCCGGCTTCACGTCCCGGTGCACGACCCCGGCCGCGTGCGCCGCGGCCAGCCCGGAGGCGACCTGGCCGAGCAGGTCCAGCGTGCGCTCGGACGTCAGCCGTCCCTCGCGCGCCAGCACCGCCGACAGCGGCTCACCGTCGACGAGCTCCATCACCAGGTAGACCAGCCGGTCGCCTCCGGGGGAGGCCGGCTCGACCTCCCCGTAGTCGTGCAGGACGGCGACGTTCGGGTGGGTGAGCCCGGCCGACAGGCGCGCCTCGGTGCGGAAGCGGGTGAGGAAGACCGGGTCGCCGGTGTACTCGCTGCGCAGCACCTTGACCGCGACCGCACGGCCCAGCACCCGGTCCTGGCCGCGCCACACCTCGCCCATGCCCCCGGTCGCGATCGGCGACGAGAGCTCGTAGCGGTCCTGGAGGACGTCTCCTGCAGACGGCATGCTCAGGCGGGGCCGACCAGACGCAGCGGCGGGGTCTGCGTCAGGCGCTTCTCCAGCGTGACCCGGTGCCGCCCGTCGGACTCGTGCCGGAAGTCCAGCCGGTCGTCGATGGCCACCTCGACCTCGTGCACGGCG
>DASQNB010000438.1:0-7748 GCA_035645175.1 Geodermatophilus sp. | reverse complement strand
ACCGGGTGCAGCGCGGCGCGGGCGTCCGCGGCCCTGCACGTGCACCGCCAGACCCTGTACTCCCGCCTCTCCCGGATCGCGCAGCTGACCGGGCTGGACCTGGCCGACGGCGACGCCCGGCTGCTGCTGCACGCCTCGCTGCGCAGCGCCCGGTTGCACGGGGCGTGAGCGCGATCACCGAGGTCGGCAGCGCGCACCACGTCCGGCCGGTCACCTAGTCTCGGAGGAGGTATGGCTGTGGGAGGAGAGGCGTTGCCTCGACACGCGGGGGGCGGCGACGTCCTCACGGAACTGCGCACGGCCACGGCCGTCGAGCACGAGCAGGTGGAGTCGACCCTCGGCCTGATGGACCCGCAGCTGGGCCGCGACCGGCTGGTCGCGGTCCTCACCCGGCTGCACGCCTTCTGGACCGCCGCCGAGGCGGGTCTGGACGCCTGGGCCCGCCGGCACCCGGCGGACGCCGAGACCGTCGCCTGGGCGCGGCGGCGCCGCGCCCACCTGTTCGCCGGCGACCTGCGTGCCCTCGGCGCGGGGACCGACGTCCCCGCACACCCCGGGCTGGACGCCGTCGAGGACACCGACCAGGCCCTGGGCCGGCTGTACGTCCTGGAGGGCTCCACGCTGGGCGGCACGTTCATCTCCCGCCACCTGGCCACGCTGCCGACCCTCGGTCCCGACGTGCGGCTGGGCGCCTTCTCCCCCTACGGCACCGAGACCGGCGCCATGTGGCACGCCTACCGGCGGGTGACCCGGGAGCGGGTCGCCGCCGGGGGCGACGCCGGCCGGCTGGTCGGCGCCGCGCGCGCCACCTTCACCGCGCTGGCCGCCTGGTGCGCCCCGGTCGAGGCGACCCCGTGACCGACACCGGCCCGGGGGTCGAGCTGCTGCCGGCGGGGACGCCGGTCGACCTGACCAACTGCGAGCGCGAGCCGATCCACGTGCCGGGCAGCATCCAGCCGCGCGGCGTGCTGCTCGCGGTCACCGACCCCGACCTCGTCGTCGAGCAGGTCTCGGAGAACCTCGGCGACCTGGTCCGCGTGGCGCCCGCCGAGGCGGTGGGCCGGCGGCTGCCCGAGGTCCTCGGGGTGGCCGCGGCCGGGGCGGTGGCCCGCTCGGCCAGCGCATTCGGCGACCTGCGCGAGCGCAACCCGGTGGAGCTCACCCTCGACGTCGAGGGCAGCCCGGTCCCGGTCGACGCGCTGCTGCACCGCACCGTGGTCGGCACGGACGACGGCGTGACCCCGCCGACCACGATGCTGGTCGTCGAGCTCGAACCGGCCCACGGCCCCCGCCCGTTCTCGTTCCCGAACACCTACCAGGCGGTGCGCGGCACGGTCGGCGACCTCAACCGCGCCACCTCGCTGCAGGAGCTCTACGACATCACCGCGCAGGCGGTGCGCGAGCTGACCGGCTTCGACCGGGTGATGGTCTACCGCTACGACGCCGACTACAACGGCGAGGTGGTGGCCGAGGCCAAGGCCACCGGACTCAACCCCTTCCTCGGTCTGCACTACCCGGCCAGCGACATCCCGGCGCAGGCCCGGGCGCTGTACGAGAAGAACTGGATCCGGCTGATCTCCGACGTCGACTACCGGCCGGTGCCGCTGCGGCCGGTGCTGGTGCCCTCGACCGGGGAGCCGCTGGACCTCACCTTCTCCACGCTGCGCAGCGTCTCGCCGATCCACGTCGAGTACCTGCAGAACATGGGCGTGCGCGCGTCGATGTCGATCTCGCTGCTGCGCGACGACCGGCTGTGGGGCCTCATCGCCTGCCACCACTACTCCGGCCCGCACGCCCCGCCCTACGCCACCCGGGCCGCCGCGGAGTTCCTCGGCTCCACGCTGTCGCTGCGCCTGGTCGACCGCGCGGAGGAGGACGAGGTGCACCGCGCGCTGCAGGTGCGCTCGACCCTGGCCTGGCTGACCAGGGCCACCCTCGACGAGGACCGGCCGCTGACCGACACCCTGCTCGGCTCGCCGGACCTGCTGGACCTGCTGCCGGCCGACGGCGTCGTGGTGCACCTGCAGGGCCACCGCGGCAGCCGGGGCGACGCGCTGCCCGACGGCGCCGCCGAGGCGATCGCGGCGTGGGCGGCCGGCCGGCGGGAGGACGTCGTCGCCACCGACTCCCTGCCGCGGGAGGCCCCCGAGCTGGGGGCGTCGGTCGGCCCCGCACGCGGAGTGCTGGTGCTGCCGCTGCCGGAGGGGCAGTACGTGCTGTGGCACCGCGCGGAGTCCACCATCACCGTCGACTGGGGCGGCGACCCGCACAACAAGGCGATCGCCGAGCGCGAGGGCGACTCGGTCCGGCTGAGCCCGCGCAAGAGCTTCGAGCGCTGGCGGGAGACCGTCCGCGACCGGTCCGAGCCCTGGACGGCGCAGGAGCTGGCCGAGGTCGGCGAGCTGCGCACGCACCTGCTCGAGGCGCTCTACGCCCGCAGCCGCAGCATCGTCCGTGCCGCGGAGACGCTGCAGCGCTCGATGCTCACGGCCCCGCCGGCCTCGCCGCGCCTGCAGGTCGCCGTCCGCTACGTGCCGGCCGCGCGGGAGGCCCAGGTCGGCGGCGACTGGTACGACGTCTTCGAGCAGCCCGACGGCTCGACCGTGGTCGTCATCGGCGACGTCGTCGGGCACGACACCGAGGCCGCCGCCGACATGGCCCAGTTGCGCGGCCTGCTGCGCGGCATCGCCTACGACAGCGCCGACGGCCCGGCCACCGTCCTGCACCGGCTGGACTCGGCCATCGCGGGCCTCGGGCCGCACTGCATGGCGACCGTCCTCGTCGGCCGGCTGACACCGGACCCGGAGACCGGCGGCGCCCGGCTGCGCTGGTCCAGCGCGGGGCACCTGCCGCCGCTGGTCGCCGAGCCCGGGGACGGCGTCGTGACGCTCACGACGCCGCGGGCCGAGCTGCTGCTGGGGGTCGACCCGGGAGCGCGGCGGACCGAGTCCGAGGCGCTGCTCGAGCCGGGCTGGACGCTGCTGCTCTACACCGACGGGCTCGTCGAGCGCCGTGACCAGTTCTTCGACGTGGGCGTGGAGCGGCTGGCCGGTGAGCTGGCCGCCGTCCGCGACCGGCCGCTCGAGGCGGCCTGCGACGAGCTCATCGAGCGGATGCTGCCCGAGGGCGCGGAGGACGACGTCGCGCTGGTCGCCGTCCGGCTGCGCGCGTAGCGGTGCCCTTCCGCACCCCCGGGCGCGGACCTCAGCCGAGGGAGGCGATGAGCTCCCGGCAGGCGGTCTCGCAGCGCCGGCAGGCCTCGGCGCAGACGCGGCAGTGCTCGTGCATCTCGGCGTGGCCCGCGCACTCGTCGCCGCACGACTTGCAGGCCGCGGCGCACGCCTCGAGGACCGCGCGGGTCAGGTTGGCGTCGTAGCCGGTGTGCCGGGACAGCACCCGGCCGGTGGTGCCACAGACGTCGGCGCAGTCCAGGTTCGTGCGGATGCAGGTCGTCAGCTGGGCGACCATCTCCTCGCTCAGGCACGCGTCGGCGCACGCGGTGCACGCCTGGGCGCACTCGAAGCAGGCCTCGATGCAGGCAGTCAGCCTCTGCCTGTCGATCCCGCCGAGGTCGGCCGGATAGGTGTCGAGCATCTGGCTGGCAACGGTCACTGGTCTGTTCCTCCGTCGGCCCCGCGTCCGTGCAGGGCGGCGCGTCGTCGGCGGTCGCTCCCGGCCGCAGACGACGCCCATACCCGTCGGGACAGGAGTCAGCCGCCGTCCCCGTCGGGCGGTGAGCTGAACCGGGCGCTGAGCCCGTCGCCCTGGTCGCCGCCCTCGCCCGGCAGGGGCGCCTCGTCCTCCGCCGCGCGCACCACGGCGTCGTCGGCGACGTCGTCGTCCTGCCGGTCCGCGGGCGCGTCGCGTTCGAGCTCCTCGAGCACCCGCCGCTCCTCGGCGGTCAGGTCGCCGGAGCCGAGGTGCTCACCGGGTTCACCGGCGTCGGACCCGCTGGCCATGGCCGAGTCGGGGTCGCGGTCGTCCGGGCTGGTCATCAGTCGCCTCCCTGGGGCGGTCCGCGTCAGCGCGGGAAGTTCGGTTCGAGACGCGGCACGATCTGCATCTCCGGCACGAAGGCCGCCGGGTGCAGCGTCACCAGGTAGCGCACCATCTCCGCGACCGCCGACGGCGGCATCATCAGGTGGGCCGGGATGCCCCACTGCTCCATCATCGGCGTGTCCATCGCCGCCGGGATGACCGCCTGCACGCGGCACGGGAAGGGCCGCTCGACGCCGTCCTCACCCCTGACGGCCTTCTCGCGCAGCTCCCGCTGGATGCACTTGGTGGCGTTGAGGAAGCCGGCCTTGGAACCGTTGTAGGCGATCGCGCCGCTGCCCGAGGTGATGGCCGAGAGGCTCACGATGTGCACCACGTCGGCGGTGCGGCCCTCCGGCAGGTGCTGCACCCGCTTCACGAACTCGCTGGTCAGGAAGATCGGCCCCTCGCAGTTGACCGCCTGCACCCGCTGGTAGTCGGCGAGGTCGATGTCGGTGACGTACCCGGGCCGGTCGATCCCGGCGACGTTGGCCAGGACGTCGAAGGCGTCGCCGTGGGCGTCGAAGAGCTGCTGCACGACCTGGCGGCGGCTGGCGTCGTCGGTCACGTCGAGCGCCACGACCTCCGCCGACCCGCCCGCGTCGGCCACCAGCTCGGAGGTGTTCTTGGCGCCGGCTTCGTCGATGTCGGCGATCGCCACGTGCGCGCCGGCCTCGGCCAGGGCCACGGCGGTCGCCCGGCCCAGTCCGCTCGCCCCGCCGGTGACGAGTGCCACCCGCCCCTGCAACGCCCTGCTGTCGGCCATCCGCTCCTCCGTCTGTCGATCGAGCTGTCGCCGACCAGCCTGGTGGATGCGCCCGCCCGTCGCAGGTCGGGACGATCACGCGAGGGTGGCACTCCCCGTCGCCGTCCGGACGCCGCCCAGGCCCGTGCCCCACACGTCCGCCAGGGTCACCGTCTGCAGCTCGAGCTCGGCGATGAGCTCGATGAGCTCGTCGTAGACGGTCGTGATCGTCGGCTGGTTGGCGTGGCCGACGATCACCGCCTGCGCGGCGAACCACTCCCGCGCGGCGGCCATCAGCTCGGCCGCGGTCAGCAGCCGGTTGTCCTCCAGCGTGCCGTTCCACATGACGATCGTCGGGTGGCCGAGCTCGGCGCTGATCCGGTCGACCCGCTCGTCGTGCGAGCCGAACGGCGGGCGCATGAACGGCGTCGCGACGCCGAAGGTCTCCTCGATCCAGTCGCGGTTGCGGCCGATCTCCTCGGCGACCTCGTCGTCGGTGAGCGTGGTCAGGTCCGGGTGCGACCAGGTGTGGTTGCCCATCGCGACCTGACCGGAGTCGACCAGCGGCTGCAGCCGCTCGGCGTTCTCCTCCCAGGCGGAGTAGCGGCCGTTGGGGAAGAAGGTCAGCCGGACGCCGGTGTCCTCGGCGAACCGGCACAGCGAGCCGACGACCTCCGAGCTGGTGCCGTCGTCGATGGTCAGCGCCAGCGAGGTGCCCTTGCCGGGCAGCCGGTCGACGACACCCGTCGGCGCGCGCAGCACCCCGGGTGGTGGCGGCGCGACCACCGGCTCGGCGGCCGCGGCGGTGCTCACCGGCGCCCGGGTGGGGTCGACCAGGCCGGCCGTGCCGTGGCCGACGGCCGTGCCGGCGACGCCCGCGGCGAGGAGGAGGAGGAACCGACGGCGCTCCATGCCGCGGACGCTAGGCAGGGTCGCCGGCACGCCCGTGCAGCGACACGGGGCACCTGAGTGGCCGGCACCATGTGTGCCTCGACCGTCACCCGTCGTGTCGACGGAGGCCGTGCGGTCAGCCGACCGGGACCAGGCCCGCCTCCTCGATGAGGCGGGCCTGCTCCCGGCACCACGGCGACCAGGCGTCGGCGTCCTGGACCTCCTGCCGCTCACGGAAGGTCGACCAGTCCAGCAGCTCCCACTCGTCGACCTCGCCGGGGTCCGGCGCCGGGGTGCCGGCGAAACGGCCCAGGTAGACCGGGCAGACCTCGTTCTCCACGACGCCGCGGAACTCCGCGCGGTAGCGGTAGCCCGGCAGCGCCGGGCGCAGCTCGTCGACCTGCAGGCCCAGCTCGAAGGCGGCGCGGCGGGCGATCGCGGCGGCGTCGTCCTCACCGGGGCCGGGGTGGCCGCAGACGGTGTTGGTCCACATGCCGGGGAAGGTCTGCTTGACCGCGGCGCGGCGGGTCACCAGCAGCCGCCCGGCCTCGTCGAACAGGTAGGCGGAGAAGGCCCGGTGCAGCGGCGTCTCGCCGTGGTGCACCAGCGGCTTCGGCATCGTGCCGATCGCC
The DNA here is from genome assembly GCA_035645175.1 of Geodermatophilus sp. Lineage (GTDB taxonomy): Bacteria > Actinomycetota > Actinomycetes > Mycobacteriales > Geodermatophilaceae > Geodermatophilus. The sequence goes on along the minus strand of DASQNB010000438.1, from coordinate 1,445 downwards.
GTCCCGTCGTCGTCGAGCAGGACGATGAGCTCCTCCGAGGTGGTGGTCACCTCGTCGATTGTCGTCCTACCGGACGACCGCCGCGGCCCGACCCCGTCCCCGGCCACGGCTGAGCCCGACCGCGGCGCTCCTCGGGGAGCCTCGGGCCCCGCCCCGTCGACCGCACCACCCGCGGCCAGGAGCCGTCCCCGACCGCTGCTGAGCCCGCCCTCGGCCAGGGATCGGAGATCGCCGGCCCCGCCCCGAGCCCGACCGCGACCGGGCGGCCGAGCTGGCCACGGCGGGGCTGCTGATCGCCCGCGCGCTGCGCCACCCGGAGCCCGGGTCGACGGCCTGGCGGGCGAGCGTGACCGACTGGCGCCGGCCATCCCGGCCGGGCACCGTGCGGGGATGGACGTCTTCACGCGCGACGGGCTGACCTTCGACGTCCGGGACGGCGGCCCGCCCGACGGCGAGCCGGTGGTGCTGCTGCACGGCTTCCCGCAGGACTCCTCCGCCTGGACCGCGGTCGCCGAGGGCCTGCACGGCGCGGGGCTGCGCACCCTCGCCCCCGACCAGCGGGGCTACTCCCCCGGCGCCCGGCCGTCGGGGCGTTCGGCGTACCGGCTGCGCGAGCTGACCGCCGACGTCCTGGCGCTGCTGGACTCGGCCGGGCTCGGCAGCGCCCATGTCGTGGGCCACGACTGGGGCGGAATCGTGGGGTGGGCGCTGGGTGCCTGGCACCCCGAGCGGGTGCGCACGCTGACGGCGATCTCGGTGCCGCACCCGGCGGCGATGGCGCGGGCGATGGTCACCAGCGACCAGGCGCTGCGGTCGTCCTACGTGGCTCTGTTCCAGCTGCCGGTCCTGCCGGAGCGGCTGCTGCTGGCCGGGGACGGCGCGGCGCTGCACCGGCTGCTGCTGACCAGCGGCCTGCCGCCCGAGCTGTCCGAGCGCTACGTGCGGCGGATGCAGGAACCGGGCGCACTCGCCGCGGCCCTGGCCTGGTACCGCGCGCTGCCGCTGGACGCCCGCGACCCGGTCGGCACGGTGCGCGTGCCGACGTTGCACCTGTGGAGCACCCGCGACGCCGCCCTCGGCCGCACCGCCACCGAGCAGACCCGACGGTTCGTCGACGCGCCCTACCGGCTCGAGGTGCTCGAGGGCGTTCCGCACTTCATCCCCGAGCTCGCGCCCGGGCGGGTCGCCGAGCTGGTCACCGAGCACGTCCGCGCGCACGCCTGACGGCAGGGCCGGACCGACGGGGCGATCCGGTCACGCCGACGGGGGCCAGGTCTTGGCGACCATCGTGAGGACGTCGTAGGTCGCCACGGGCTGTCCCTCGGTGTTCACCACGACGGCGTCCCAGCGCACCTCGCCGTGGTCGGCGCCGCCCCGCGGGGTGATCTGCTTGGCCGTGAGCGTGACGGTCAGCTCCTCCCCCGGCTTGACCGGGGTGAGGAAGC
>DASQNB010000437.1:0-8604 GCA_035645175.1 Geodermatophilus sp. | reverse complement strand
CAGCGCGACCCCGGCAGCCAGGGGCAGCGACGTGCACACCGCCGCGGTGACCCCGCTTCGTCCGCAGGTCTGCCACAGCGCTGAGAGCGCGGGCGGACGCGGACCGAGCAGCAGGGACACGACCTCCATCCTCGTCCGCGCTCTCGAGGGAGCTCCCGCGTCGGGGACGTGAGATCGGTCCCGGAGCGCGCCGGTCCCGGCAGGATGGACCCGGTGACCGGTCTGGCGGCGGCGCTCGCGCTCCTCGCCGCCGTGCTGTTCGCGGTGGCGTCGGCCGTGCAGCAGGGGGCGGCCGCCGACGTCCCACCCGAGCAGGCCCGCGGGGTGCGGCTGCTCCTGGTGCTCCTGCGCCGTCCCCGCTGGTGGGCCGGGACGGGGAGCGACGCGGCCGGCTACGCGGCCCAGGCGGCGGCCCTCGGCCTCGGGTCGCTGCTGCTCGTGCAGCCGCTGCTGGTGACCACCCTGCTGTTCGCGCTGCCGCTGTCGGCCCGCTGGGCGCAACGGCCGATGCGCCGGTCGGACTGGGGCTGGGCGGTGGTGCTCGCCGGCGCGCTCGCGGTCTTCGTCGTGTCGGGGGAGCCCACCGCCGGGGTGGACCGGGCCGGCCTCCGCCAGTGGCTGCCGGCGGCCGCCGTCCTCGGCCTGGTCCTGACCGCGTGCCTGCTCGGCGCCGTCGTCCGCCGGGGGACGACGCGGGCGCTGCTCCTGGCCGTGGCCACCGGTGTCGTCTACGGCGTGACGGCGGCCCTCACCAAGGGGGTGGTGAGCGTCCTGGACGACGGCCTGACGACCCTGGCCACCAGCTGGGAGACCTACGCGCTGCTCGGCTGCCTGGTCGGCGGGACGCTGCTGCAGCAGTCCGCGTTCCAGGCCGGCAGCCTGGGCGCCTCGCTGCCCGCGGTCACCGTCGGGGAGCCCGTGGTCGGCGTCGCCATCGGCGTCGCGGTGCTCGGGGAGCAGCTGCGGGCCGGCGGTGCCGAGTGGGTGCTCGTCGCGGTGCTGGTCGTGGTCATGGTGGTCGCGACCGTGGCGCTGGCCCGGTCGGCGGCCCGCACCCAGGCCGTCGGGCCGGTACCGGTGACCGGCCGCTCCTGACCGGGCCGGCCGGTCACCGGGCCGGCCGCACCCCCGCCCTCCGGCGGGCCAGCAGCGCGAACACGAACGGCGGCAGCGACAGCACGACGCCCGCCAGCGCCAGCAGCAGCACGTAGCGCACGGTGTCCCCGGTCGCCAGTTGGCTCGGGGGTACGAACCCCAGCACGAAGGACACCAGGCAGCCGAGCAGCCCGACGCCGCCGACCACCCACACGCCGAGCAGGCCACCGGGGATCCGGTAGGGCCGTGGCGTGTCCGGCTGGGTGTAGCGCAGCCGGATCACCGCGGCGAACACCAGCGCGTACATCACCACGATGACCTGGGCGGTGACCGCCGACAGCATCCAGTACGACGTGCTGACGCTGGGGACGAACAGGAACAGCAGCGCGAAGACCGAGCCGGCGACGCCCTGCACGAGCAGCAGCGGGACGGGCACGTCGTTGCGGGTGACCCGGCCCAGCCGCGCCGGCGCCAGCCCCTCCTGCGCCACCGTGGCCACCCCCTTGGCCGGGCCGAGGATCCACGGGGTCAGGTGGGCCACGCCGCCCAGGGCCACGACCAGCGCCAGCGGCGCCAGCAGCCAGCCGAGGGACAGCCGGTCCAGCACGCTGGAGAACAGCTCCATCGTCCCGGACACCAGGCTGATCTCCCGCTGCGGCAGCACGAACGCCATGAACAGCGACCCCAGCACCGAGAAGGCCACGGTGATGCCGACGGCCAGGCCGATCGCCCGCGGCACGGTGCGGCCGGGGTCGCGGGTCTCCCGGGCGTGGAAGCCGGCCATCTCCATGCCGGTGAACAGCAGGATGACCCCGCCGAGGAACGCCAGGCTGTCCAGCTGCAGGTCGGGCACCAGCGCGCCGGCCGAGTACGGGATCTGCGAGGGGTTGCCCTGCAGCAGGTACACCGCGCCGAGGACGACGACCAGCACCGCCGGCAGGATCGACCCCGCCACGGTGCCGACCGCCCCGACCACCGACGATGCGCGCACCCCGCCCAGAGCCACCGCGGTGGTGCCCCAGAAGAACGCGAGCATGACCACGACCAGGTAGCCCCGGTCGGTGGCCAGGGCAGGGTCGATCGCGTAGGCCAGGGACGCCGCGATGAAGGACAGCACGGTGGGGAACCAGGCGACGTTCTCGGCGTAGTCGCACCACACCGCGAGGAACCCCGTCCGCCCGCCGAAGGCCTGCTTCACCCAGGCGTAGACGCCCCCGTCGTGCGGCCAGCCGGTGCCCAGCTCCGCCGCGGCCATCGAGATCGGCACCAGGAAGACCGTGATCGACAGCGCGAACAGCGCCAGCATCGCCCAGCCGTACTCGGCCATCACCGGCAGGTTCCGCGCGCTCACGATCGACGCGACGTTGATCATCGCGAGCGCCAGGACACCCAGTCGTGCGGTCCGCACCGCCGGGCCGGCCCGCGCTCCCACGGGACCGGCCCGCAGGCGCGTCACGCCGCGGCTCGGTCCGGGACCGGCGGGTCGGACGGGGCCGCGACGCCGCCGACGGCCGGGGGGACGAACAGCCGCCCGAGGCCGGGCACGGCCAGGAAGCCCTCGGCGCCGGCGTAGCGCAGGGCGACCCGGGGCAGGTCGGCGGGGGAGCGGTAGGCCAGCACCCGCGGCAGCCACTCCGGGTCGAACTTCGCGTTGAAGTCGTGCAGCGACCGGATCTGGAAGAACGGGTTCAGCACGCCGACCGCCCGGCGGGCCAGCCGCTGGGCCGGCGTGAACGGCACGTCGTCGCCGAACAGCCGGCCCCACATCGCGAAGTTCATCGACAGCCGGACGACGCCCCGTGCGCCCAGCGCGGCCGCGGTGGAGGCGATGAGGAACTCGGTCAGCCCGTTGGGCGCCGCGGGATCGTGACGCATCAGGTCGAGGGTGTAGCCGAACGAGGGCCCGTAGGCGGGCACCAGCCGCAGGAACCCGGTGGGGACCCCGTCGGCGTCCAGGGCGACGCAGAGCAGGAACCCCGGGTCGGCGCCCGCGCCGCGCACGTCCTGGGACAGCGACATGGTGAACCCGCGCTCCGGGGCCTTGCCCCGCCAGCGGGCGCTGATGGCGTTGAGCTGGGCCACCATCGTCGGGGACGCGTCGGACTCGGCGACCAGGAGGAAGCGGTGGGTGCGACCGACCCGCCGGACGGCCGCGCGCACGCTCTTGTGGGCCGCGCCGTCCAGGACGGACCGGCGGCAGTCGAGGATCGCCTCGTCGCCCAGGTAGAAGGCGGAGAAGCCGCGCGAGGAGTACAGCGGCATGCTCGCCTCCCGGGCGGCCAGCAGCGCCGGCGTCCAGCCCCGCTCGTCGCACGTCGCGAGGAACTCGTCGAGCACCCGCACCACCGACGCGCGGGCGCCGATCGGGTCGCCGGAGACCAGCGCGTAGCCGTCGAGGTAGGTGTAGGCGAGGAAGGCCTCGCCGTCACGGGAGAAGAAGAAGGTCTTGTCGTCGCGCAGCGCGAAGTAGGCCAGGGTGTCCCAGCCGTAGGCGTGCACCAGGCGGCTCGCGTGTGCCCAGTCCTCCTCGGTGTGGGGGGCGCGGCGGGCGGCGAGCGGCCGGAACAGCAGCACCGCCAGGCCGACCAGCCCGACGACGCCGAGGGCGAGCAGCGCGGCCGGGAGGACGTCGGCGAACGACGCCGACGAATAGGTGTAGGGGCCGTCCACCCCGACCAGGCCCGCGACGACGGTCACCAGCGCGCCACCGAGGGACAACTCCGGGCTGATCCGGTCCCGCTCGAGCCACAGCGAGCCCAGCCCGAACAGCAGGACGACGCCCGCGTACACCGGCACCCACCGCACCAGCCGCAGCAGGGACGGCGGGTCGGCCGGCGCCACGAAGACCGGCCGGTAGCGGACCAGCGCGGCCAGCACGCCCAGGCAGAGCAGCACGGCGACCGGGTGCGGCCCCTTGACCACGTGTGCGACCGCGCCGACCGTGAACAGGACGACCGCCGTCCACCAGGCCGCGCGCCTGCGCCGGGCGAGCTGCCCGGCGACCAGCACCAGCACCGCACCCACGACCACCGACACGACGGCGCCGGTCACCGGGACCACCAGCGACCGGGACACGGCGTCCGTGCCCAGCCGCGAGTGCACCAGCGGCAGCCGCACGAGCAGCTGCAGCACCCCGGCGACGGCGGTCAGCGCGGCGATCGCCCCCACGGCGCGGTCGTGCCGGTCGGGCCGTGGTGGGGGTGGGTCGATCGGCCCGGACGACGGAGCCAGCGGTGGCAGCGCCACGACCGAGCCCGCGGGCGGCGCCGTCCCGTCCCCGGCCGCGACGGGTGTGCGGGGCGCCGGGACCCCGCCCGGTGGCAGCGGTGTCGGCGGCAGGAGCGGGCGCGGCGCCCCCTGCGGTCCCGACCCCGGCGGCGGGGCGAACTCCGGCCGCAGGGTGGGGAACAGGATCACCTCGCGGATGGAGTCGACGCTGGCCAGCAGCATCACCAGGCGGTCGATCCCGATGCCGAGCCCGCCGGTGCACGGCATCCCCTGCTCGAGCGCGCGCACGTAGTCGCGGTCGACGTCCCCGGCCTCCGGGTCCCCGCCGGCCTTGGCGCGCGCCTCGGCCTCGAACGCCGCCAGCTGCTCGACCGGGTCGTTCTGCTCGGAGTAGGCGTTGCACAGCTCGAAGCCGGCGACGATCAGCTCGAAGCGCTCCACGTAGTCCGGGTCGGACCGGTGGACCCGGGCCAGCGGCGAGACCTCGCGCGGGTAGTCGAGGCAGAAGACCGGGCCGACGACCGAGTGCTGCACCCGCTCGTCGTAGACCTCCTTCATCATCCGGCCCGCGCCCCAGCCGGCCTGGTGGGCGATGCCGAGCCGGTCGAGGACCGCGCGGGCCTCCGCGACCGGCATGCCCGGGTGCATCGTCTCGCCGGTGGTCTCGGCGATCATGTCGGCGAAGCGCTTGCGGGGCCACGGGGTGGCGGCCAGGTCGATGGCGTGCCCGCCGTAGTGCACGACCAGGTCGTCGCCGAGGGCGGCCCGCGCCGCCGCGGTGACCATGCCCTCGGTCAGGTCCATCATGTCGGTGTAGTCGGCGAAGGCCTGGTAGGCCTCGAGCATCGTGAACTCGGGGTTGTGCCGGGTGTCGATGCCCTCGTTGCGGAACACCCGGCCGATCTCGAACACCCGCCCCAGCCCGCCGACGATCAGCCGCTTGAGGTGCAGCTCCAGGGCGATCCGCAGGTAGAGGTCGATGTCGAGGGCGTTGTGGTGGGTGACGAACGGGCGGGCGCTCGCCCCGCCCTGGATCGTCTGCAGGACCGGCCCCTCGACCTCGGTGAAGCCGCGGTCCTCCAGGTGCCGCCGGATGGCCCGGATCGCCGTGTGCCGGATCCGGAAGACCTCCCGGGTCCGCTCGTCGACCTCCAGGTCGACGTAGCGCTGCCGGTAGCGGGTCTCGACGTCGGTCAGGCCGGCGTGCTCGTCCGGTGGCGCGCGCAGCGCCTTGCCGAGCACGGCGAAGTCCTCGACGCAGACCGACAGCTCACCGCGCCGGGTGGTCATGACGGTGCCCTCGACGCCGATCCAGTCGCCGCGGTCGAGGTCGTCGAAGGCGCGGTGGCGGTCGGCGCCGAGCACCGCGGTGTCCACGAACAGCTGGATGGCGCCGCTGCTGTCGCGCAGCGAGCCGAAGCTCAGCCCGCCCTGCCGGCGGATCAGCGCCAGCCGCCCGGCCAGCCGCACCCGGTCGGGCGTGCGGGTGTCGGGGCCCAGCCCGGCGTGCGCGGCGCGAACCGCGGCCGCGGACGAGTCGGTCGGGTAGCGGTAGGGGTAGGCGCCGGGACCCCGCCGCTGCAGCACCCGGAGCTCGTCGAGGCGGCGCTCGCGGTCGCGCGCGCGTTGTCCGGAGACGTCCAGCTCGGACACCATCGCGCCAGGGTAGGGGCGGGCGTCGCGGGGGCGACAGCCGTTCGGGCACCGTCCGGAGCCGCTACCGGGACGGCGCCCGGGGCTCGCCGTCCCGCGTGCCGGCGGGCGCCGTCCCGCCCGGCCGCGGGACCGCCGCGAACAGGTCGACGACGCGGTCCCACCGGGTGGTGCGCCCCGCCGGGAACCGGGCGTGCGACCGGCGCCAGCGGCGCGACCCGGGCCGGTACCACCGGCGGGCCCACGGCGAGCGGGGCCGGGCCAGCCGCAGCGCGCCCACGACCGCGACCAGGGGCACGAACACCCCGACCACGCCGAGGACGACCCGGCCCTTGAGGATCGTGACGAGGGCGAAGGCCGTGTTGACCGCGACGGTGAGCGCGACGCCCATCTCGCCCTCGGCCTCGTCGACGTCGAAGGGGTTCGCGCCCACCAGCAGCAGCAGGCCGACGACCAGCGCGAGGAACACCGCGTCGACCGAGCTGCGCCCCTCCCGGGTCCAGTACACGTCGTCCAGGCGCAGCCACAGTGCGAACTCGTCGAGGGTGAGCGCCGCACCGGCACCGAACAGGACGGCCAGCACGTGCACCCCGGGCGGCCCGGGCCGGTAGGCGAACTCGGCGGCCCCGGAGCCCAGCAGCAGGAAGATCCCGTACACCTCGTGGTGCAGGTGCACCCCGCCGACGCTGGCGTCGCGGAAGGGTCCGCGGCCGCGCCGGATGGAGCGGGTGACCAGCCGGGTGGCCAGGAAGGTCACCAGCAGGGACGCGACCATCCACGCGACGAGGGCACGGCGGCCCGTCAGGACCGGGAGCAACTCCGGGTCGATGTCCGGCACGCCGCACCCCCGCGCCTCGAGGCCCCTCGATGGTCGCGCCCGTGTCAACGGGCTCCTCGACGGGCCGTGGGGTCCTGGACGCCGCCACCCTGCTCCGCGACCATGCTCGGCACGACCACCGACCGTCTCCTCCGCGTCGCGCTCTGGCTCAAGGGCCTCGACGGCGGCGTCGAGCTGCTCGCCGCCGCCGCGCTGGCGGTGGCCAGCCCGCGGGCTCTCGGGGGTCTGACCCGGCAGGTCGTCGACCACCACCTGCTCGGCGGACCGAGCGGTGCGGTGGCCGAGCGGTTCGCGGCGGGGGAGGCCGACCTCACCGGGAGCGGCCGGACGTTCGCGGTCGTCTACCTGGTGCTGCACGGGCTGGTGAAGCTGGGCCTGGTGGTCGCGCTGCTGCGCGAGGTGCGGCCGGCCTACCCGGTCGCCGTCGGCGTCCTCGCGGCGTTCGTCCTCTACGAGGGGCACCGGGCCGCGGTCAGGGGCTCGCTGCTGCTGTGGCTCTCGACGGCGCTCGACGTCGTCCTGATCGTCCTGGTGGTGCGCGAGTACCGGCGGTCGGCCCCCGCGGTCCCGCACCGGCCCCCGCGCCGGCGCTGACGCCCGTCAGGGCAGCGCGGCCGCCGCCGCGGGGATGGCCTCGGCGACCTCGTCGGGGAACGTGGTGAACGGGGTCGCGGTGACCGTCCGCCGGGCGCCGCGCCCCTCCCAGCCCCAGGTGCCCACCACCCGCCCCCGGTGGACGACGGTCGGCCGGAAGACGCCGTTGCCGCCGGGCACGATCCGGTCGGCGTGCTCGGGCGGGACGGCGCAGCTGCGGTCGGCGTAGCCGAGGACGAACTCGTCGAACCCGGGCAGCAGGAACAGCCCGGCGGCCTGCGTGCGGCACCCGGCCAGCAGGTCGGCGGTCTCCGGCGCCATCAGGTGCTCGCGGCCGTCGACCTCGACGGCGGCCAGCTCGTCGCGGACCGCGGCCACCCCGGCGCGGACGTCGGTCACCGGCAGCCCGGCCCAGCGCGCGAGGTCGGCGACGGTCGCGGGCCCGTGGCCGCGGAGGTAGCGCAGCGCCAGCTCGGCCAGGGCGGCGTCCCGGTCCAGCCGCCGCGGCGCGGTCACCCACTCGTCGAGCAACACGAACAGCTGGTCGCCGCCGTCCATGGGCCCGAGGCAGAGGGTGCCGGTCTGCGACAGGTACCAGAGCAGGTGGTAGCCGCGCTGCCCGGTGGTGGCGACCCCGCCGTCGGCCACGACCGCGAGCAGCTCCTTCCGGCTGCAGCGCCGGCCGCCGGACAGCGCCGCGGTGACCAGCTCGCGCGCCCGCTCCGTGTCGGCCTCGGTGAGGCCGAGCACCGCACGCCGCCGGGCGGCACCCGCCAGCACCCGCGGGCCGCACAGTTCCAGCAGCCAGTGCAGGTCCTCGGCGGGCACCAGGTGCAGCGTGCTGCGCATCGGCCACGAGCGGACCACCTCGCCGGCGTCCAGCGCCGCCGACACCCCGGCCCGCGTGCGCTGCGCCGTCCGCAGCGCCACCGATGTCAGCGCGCCGGGCAGGTCCTGCCCCTGCACGCAGGTGAGCAGGCGGACCGCCTCGGCGGCGTCGGCCGGCGGCGGCCCGGCGACCCGCAGGGCCACCAGCCGGAGCAGCGCGAGGTCGAGGGCCGTCGTCATGCACCGGAGCCTGCCAGCGGGGTCCGACGGTCTCCCGGCTGACACACTCCGCGCGTGCAGGCGGCGGACTGGGACGCGCGCTACGCCGCGCAGCAGCAGTGGTCGACCGAGCCGAACGCGCTGGTCGC
>DASQNB010000436.1:0-3285 GCA_035645175.1 Geodermatophilus sp. | reverse complement strand
GACGTCGTCGCCCGGCGGCTGGAGGCCGTCGGCATGGGCCCGTTCGCCCTCGACCTGCACGACAAGGGCAGCCGGGCCTCGACGGTGCGCGCCCAGGTCCAGGCGGCGCTCGAGCACGCGGTCGCCGTCGACGCCGAGGGCTCCGCCGATGGACAGGGCCGCAGGGACGGCGACGACCTGCGCGCGGCCCGCCGCACGCTGGCCCGCTACGCCGACCGGCTGCACGCGGAGAACGCCGCCGGCCTGTCGTTCTACACGGCGCGGACGGCGACGCTGGCCAAGCGGGACGGCGTCCCGACGCTGCCGGTCTCCCCCGCCTTCGTGGCCGCCGCGTCGGAGGAGACGATCACCGCGGTGCGCCGCGCGCTGGCACTGCTGCCCGACATCGCCGACATGGTCCGCCCCTCGCCGCGGCACGCGTGGGCGTTCGTCGACACCGCGCAGGTCGACCTGCTCGCGGCCCAGCAGGTCGCGGCCGCCGTCGACTCCGCCGTCCGGGAGCTGCCGAGCGAGCCGCACCTGGCCCGCGTGCTGCGCGAGGTCCGCACGCCCACGGACCTCGACGCGCTGGCCCACCTGCTGTCCGGCCCGCCGACGCCGCTGGACGTGCTCGACGAGGTGCCGACCGAGCGCTGGAACGTGGCGACGACGGCCGTGCTGAGCGAGGTGGCCGCCTTCTCCGGCGCCGTCCACCCGGGCATGGAGCTGGCCACCCCGGCGGCGCTGGAGCTGCCGCTGGCCGAGCTGTACGTCGCCGCCCAGACCGCGCAGGCCGGCCGGTTCCTGGCCCGGCGGGCCGGGCTGAAGGCGGTCCGCGACCGGCTGGCACCGGTGCTGCGCCCGGGGGTGACGGTCGCGCTGCGCGACGTCCCGGAGCTCACCGCGCGGCTGTGGCGGCTGCAGACCGCCGCCCAGGGCATCGTCGCCCGCGCCTCGGTCATCCCCGGCCTGGCCGTGCCGCCCACCTGGAACCCGCTGGCCGAGCCCGAGCGCCTGGTCGGCCAGGTCGAGTGGCTGGAGCGGGCCGGGACCGCCACCGACAGCGCGAGCGAGTTCGCCGTCGCGCTGCGCCGCTGGGTCGTCCAGGGCGAGGGCCCCGACGCCGCCGCCGGTGCCGCCGTCGCCCGGCTCCGCGACACGCTGACCGCGCTGCTGCGGGTGTGCCGCAGCAGCCCGCGGCGGCTGGCCGAGTGGGCCGGGGACGACGGCCTGGTGCTGCGCTGGCAGATGACCCGGCCCGAGCGCGGCGTCGAGCACACCGGGCTGATGTCGCTGCGCCGCTGGGCCGACCTGGTCGACACCCTCGAGCCGCTGCGCGACGCGGGGCTGCACGAGGCGCGGGCGCTGCTGGTGACCGGGGAGCTGCCCGCCGAGGACGCCGTCCGCGCCTTCGACCGGGGCCTGGCGCGGGCCTCCGTGGCCGAGCGGCGGGACGCCTCCGGACTCGACGACTTCGACGCCGACGCGCACGAGCGGGCGATCACCCGCTTCACCGCCGCCTCGCGGGCGGTGCGCGAGCACCTGCGGACGGCGCTGCCGGCCGCCGTGCTCGCCGCGCGGCCGTCCGTCGCCGCCGACGAGGAGGTCGGCGCGCTGCAGCGGGAGCTGGCCAGGGCACGCCGCGGGGTGGGGGTGCGGGCGCTGCTGGCCCGGTACGGCCGGCTGGTCACCACCCTGATGCCGTGCGTGCTGGTCAGCCCCGACTCGGTGGCGCGGTTCTTCCCGGCCGAGGCGGGCCTGTTCGACCTGGTCGTGTTCGACGAGGCCTCGCAGATCCGGGTGGCCGACGCGATCGGCGCGCTGGGGCGGGCCCGCGCCGCCGTCGTCGTCGGTGACAGCCGGCAGATGCCGCCGACGTCCTTCGCCGAGGCGTCCACCGGGTCGGCCGAGGACGACGCGGTCGAGCTGCTGGGCACCGCGGTCGAGGACGAGGAGTCGATCCTCTCCGAGTGCGTGCAGGCCCGCGTGCCGCGGCAGTGGCTGTCCTGGCACTACCGCAGCCAGGACGAGTCGCTCATCGCGTTCAGCAACGCCACCTACTACGACAACCGGCTCTCCTCCTTCCCCGCGCCGACCCACGGCCGGCCCTCGGCGGACGTCGACGGCCGCGGCATCTCGCTGGTGCGGGTCAACGGCACCTTCCACCGCTCCGGCGCCGGGCGGCTGCTGCGCACCAACCCGATGGAGGCCAAGGCGGTCGTCGCGGAGGTGCGCCGCCGCTTCGACGCCGTGCCCCCGGATGCGGGGGTGGGCGGGGATGGCACAGCCCTGCCCTCGATCGGCGTGGTCACCTTCAACGCCCAGCAGCGGGCCTACATCGAGGGCCTGCTGCGCGACGCCGGCGACGAGCGGCTGGTCGAGGCGCTGGACCGCACCGACGGCGAGGGGCTGTTCGTCAAGAACCTGGACAACGTGCAGGGCGACGAGCGCGACGTGGTGCTGTTCTCCACCGGCTTCAGCGTCGACGACCGCGGCGTCCTGCCGCTGAACTTCGGCCCGCTCAACCGGGTCGGCGGCGAGCGGCGGCTCAACGTCGCGGTGACCCGGGCCCGGCGACAGGTCGTCGTCGTCACCTCCTTCGACCCCGCGCAGCTGCGCGCCGAGCAGACCTCCTCGGTCGGCGTGAAGCACCTGCGCGCCTACCTCGACCTGGCCGCGCTGGGCACCGACGCGCTGCCGCGGGACGCCCGGCCGGTCGCCGTCCCGGACCGGCACCGCGAGGAGATCGCGGCGGCGCTGCGCGACCGGGGGCTCCCCGTGCGCACCGACGTCGGCCTCTCGGAGTTCCGCGTCGACCTGTCGGTGGCGCGGCCGGACACCCCGGACGAGCCGGTCATGGCGGTGCTGCTCGACGGCCCGTCGTGGGCGCGGCGGCGCACGGTCGGCGACCGCGACGGGCTCCCGGTCGAGGTGCTCTCCGGGATGCTCGGCTGGCCGGTCGTCGAGCGGGTCTGGCTGCCGACCTGGCTGCGTGACCGCGAGGCGGTGCTGGACCGGCTGGCGGCCGCGGTCGCGGCGGTGCCGGCGGCGGCACCCTCCGCGGTCGAGGAGCCCGTGGCCGTGGCCCCGGTGGTCGTGGCCCCGGTGGTCGAGGCCCCGGTGGTCGAGGCCCCGGTGGTCGAGGCTCCGGCCATCCCCGCGCCCGCCGACCCGCCGGCGTCCGAGGTGCGGGCGGTCGCGCCGCTGCGTGCTGCGCCGCTGGCCGTCGTCGAGACCGTCGTCCCGGCCGTCGCCCCGGAGGGAGCCGGGCCCGTTCCCGCGGAACCCTCGGAAGCCGTCCGGCCC
>DASQNB010000435.1:0-11693 GCA_035645175.1 Geodermatophilus sp. | reverse complement strand
CGGGACGGTCGCCACCCTCGACCTCCGGCCCACCGGCTACCTGGCCAGCGCCGGCGTCGGGCTGGTGCTGGAGGCCGTGACCCGGGCACGGGAGGCCGGTGTCGAGCTGCGCGTGCAGACGCAGCCGGGGACGCCGCCGGCGCGGATACTCGCCCTGGCCGGCGTCGGCGACCAGGCGGCCCCGGTACCGGCCGCTCCGTCCACGTGACGGCGTGCGCGCCCGGCTCCCCGCACGCGGCGGGGGCCCGTGTACGAGGATGGCGCATCAGCCGGCCGGATCCCCCGGCCGGGCAGCGGACCTGGCGAGGTGGACCGAGCGGTGGCTGAGTACCGGGCGTCGGCCCCCGTCCCGCGGAACGGGACCTCGCCCGTCCGGTCACGACACGCCGCCGCGGTCCTCCGCACCGACGCCGAGCTGCTGGCCGTGGCGCTGCCCTTCCTCGACGCCGGACTGCGCGCAGGGGAAGCCGTCGCGCTGACCTGCCCGCCGGAGGTCGCCGCGCTGCTGTGCGAGGAGCTCGGCGAGCGCGCCGCGCAGGTCCGCAGCGATCCACGGCTGAGCCTGCTGGGTGCCCGGGCGCCCGACGCGCTGGCCCGCGCCCGCCGGACCGCGGAGCAGGCGCCGGACGCCGGTCAGCTGCGGATCCTCTCGCTGGTCGACTTCGGGCCCGTTGCCCCGGGCTGGCGCGAGGGGCTGCGGTTCGAGTCGGCGAGCAACCGGATCATGGCGGGCGCCCGGGTCGACTGCCTGTGCCTCTACGACCGGCGCCGCCTGCCCGCGGCGGTCGTGGAGACCGCCGCCGCCACCCACCCCTACGTGGTGCACGACGGCGCCTGGGCGCCCAGCCGGGCCTACCGTGACCCGGCCGACTACCTGCCGCGGCTGCCCTGGCCGCGCGAGCCGCTCGAGGACGCCGCGCCGGTGCTCGCCCTCGACGACGCCCCCAGCCTGGTCGCGCTGCGCCACGAGATCGGTCTGGCCCTCGCCGCCCGGGTGCCCGACCGCGACCAGCGGGAGGACCTCCACCTGGCCGTCGCCGAGGTCGCCGCCAACGCCTTCCGGCACGGCGTCCGGCCGGTGTCGGCGCGGGTCTGGGCCGACGGCGACCGGCTGGTCTGCTCGATCACCGACTCGGGGCACTCGTTCGCCGACCCGCTGGCCGGCTTCCAGCCCGCCCACGGCGCGGACCTCAGCCGCGGCGGCATGGGCCTGTGGCTGGCCCGGAAGCTCTGGGACTCCGTCGACCTGCTGCCCGGGCCCGACGGGCTCACCGTCCGGCTCGGCACCCGCCTGTACCCGGCTTGACGCCGTCGTTACCTCACTGTTGAGGTACCGGCGTGGGGGACGCCGTCGACCAGATCCTGGCCCAGTGGGCCCGCGAGCGGCCCGACCTGGACTGCAGTCCGATGGGCGTCGTCGGGCGCATCTCCCAGCTGCAGCGGGAGGTCTTCCTCGCCCAGCGCGCCACCTTCGCCCGGCACGGCCTCGACGTCCCGTCCTTCGACGTGCTGGCTGCGCTGCGCCGGGCCGGTGCCCCCTACCAGCTGACCCCGACCGCGCTGATGCGGACCGCGCTGGTCACCTCGGGCGCGATCACCCAGCGGCTGGACCGGCTGGAGGAGAAGGGGCTGATCACCCGTGAGCGCAGCGAGGCCGACGGGCGGGCCGTCGTCGTCACGCTGACCGAGGCCGGCCGGGCGGCCCTGGACGCCGCGCTGCCCGACCACCTGGAGACCGAACGGCGGCTGCTGGCCGGCCTGTCCGGCGACGACCAGGATGCGCTCGCCGCCCTGCTCCGCCGCCTGCTGGTCGCCCTCGGCCGGGTGCCGTGACATGGCGGTCCTCCGGACCGCACCGCGGCCAGGAGCCGTCCCCGACTCGCGTTGAGCCCCGACCGGCACTCGATCGCGGGAGCTTCCGGCCCCCACTCCTCGCGCCGCCTGGCAGGGCGCCTCGAGTGGGGACAGCGGCGGGGTCGGGCGGCGGCCTCAGGCGGTGCCGGGCACGTCCCCCGGCGCGAGGTCGGGGCGCACCCGCACGAAGCGCAGCGGGTGGCGGAAGACACCGGCCTGCAGCGCGGCGTCGGCGCTGACCTCGACGACGACGTCGGGCTGCACGCGGGTCAACGGCACCGACAGCCGGCCGCCGCCGAAGGCGCCGGTGCCGATCCGGTCCGGCCACGGGTGGTCCGGCCCGGCCGGGCGGAGGACGGCGGCCAGCTCGGCGGAGTGCGCGGGCGACAGCGGGCTGGTCCGGCCGACGACGACCAGCTCGCCGTCCCGGTAGCGGCCGGCGACCAGCTGGCCGGGCCGCTCGAGGGACCCGATGACACCGCCGGCCAGCACCTCGGTCGTCTCCCAGGACTTCACCTTCAGCCACTCCCGCCGGCCGGGCGCGTAGCGGGTGCCCGCGCCCTTGGCGACCAGCCCCTCGACCCCGGCGGGGCGGAAGTCGGTCGACCACTGCCGGGCCTCGGCGGGGTCGGCAGTGACCGGGGAGAGCTGCAGGGGCGGCGCCCACCGGGCGGCGAGCTCCTCCAGCGCGGCCCGCCGCTCCCGCAGCCGGCGGCCGCGCAGGTCCGTGCCGCCCAGCGCGAGCAGGTCGAAGGCGACGTAGGAGGCCGGCGAGGCGGCCACGAGGGCGCCGACCCGGCCGGGCGCGGCGACCATCCGCTGCTGGAGCAGCCCGAAGTCCAGCCGCGCGCCGTTCCAGACCACGACCTCGCCGTCGAGCACCGTGCCGGGAGGCACCTGCGCCACGGCCGCGGCGACGACGTCCGGGAAGCGGGAGGAGAGGTCCCGGCCCTGGCGGGACCAGACCCGCGTCGCGCCGCCGGTGCGTACGACGACGAGCCGGTAGCCGTCCCACTTGGGCTCGTAGAGGACGCCGCCGGGCAGCGCGTCGGCCCGCGGCAGGTCGCGCACCGGCTTGGCCAGCTCCACGGCGACCGGTCCGGCCAACTCGGGCGGCAGGTCGGGCAACCCGGGCACGGACAGCGGCACGACGGCCAGCGTGGGGGCTCCCGCCCGCTCGTGCACCGCACTGAGCTGCGGGTTCACCCCTTCGTGGCAGTGGAAGGACCCCGCTGCCCCCCGCCGCTCGCGAGCTCGCGGCGGGACCCTGCAGCAGGGCCGGCCGGCAACGGGCCCGCAGGTCAGCGGGCGGCGGTCGCCAGCACCGTCTCGACGGCGTCGGCGACCGCGTCGGGACGGTCGCGGGGGATGAACGTCAGGGCGTCGTCCAACCAGGTGACCGCCGTGCCGAGGAGGTCGGCGAGCCGCTCGGCGTCGCGGGGCGGGAAGACGCGGTCGCGGCGTCCCCAGACCACGGCCGCCCGTCCGGCCAGTGCCGGCAGCGCCTCCGCGGCGGCCAGCAACGGCCCGGGCCGCATCGACCGGATGAGCGCGGTGAGGTCCGCGCGGACGGCGGGGTCGGTCAGCGCCGGGCGCAGCCAGTCGCGGACCAGCGCGCGGTCGAAGCCGCGGGCGGTGAACAGGTTGAGCCGGCCGGGGGTCATGAACAGCGCCGGCACGCCGAGGGCCCGCACCAGCAGGCCGGTCGTCCCCGGGAGCGCCGCGAGCGCCGGCAGCGGCCGCAGCAGGGGCGGGGGGAAGTGCCCGAAGGCGTCACAGCCGGCGAGCACCAGACCGGCGACGCGGTCGGGCTGCGCGGCGGCCGCCAGCTGCACCAGCGCCCCGCCGGTGTCGTTGCCGACCAGGACGGCGCGGTCGAGGTCCAGGCCGTCGAGGACGTCGACCAGCGCACCGGCCAGCTCGGTCGGCGTCAGGCGTGACCGGTCCGGGACGGCCCGGCGGTGCGCACCCAGGGGGAGGTCGGGCAGGACCACCCGCGCGTGCGCAGCGAGTCGTCGCGCCGTCTCGTCCCACAGCCGCCCGTCGACGATCGCCCCGTGCACGGCCAGCACGGCCGGCCCGTCACCGACGGTCCGCACCGGGACGGGACCCACCCGGGTCGGCACCTCGGTCGTTGTGTCCATGACCTCTCCTCTGCTCCTGTAGCGATTGCTACACAGATCGGACTGTAGCGTCTGCTACATGACAGGGGGAAGGGGTCGGCCCGAGCAGCGTGAGGCGTTCCTCTCGGGGGCGGTCGAGCACGTACTCCACCACGGGGTCGCCACGCTCTCCCTGCGCCCGCTGGCCGCTGCGCTCGGGACCAGCGACCGCATGCTGCTGTACTACTTCGGCACCCGGGAAGAGCTGCTGACCGCCGTCCTCGGCGTGGTCGGGGAGCGGCTGCAGGCCCAGCTCGCCGCCGCCCTGCCCGCCGAGCCGGTGCCCCCGGCGACCCTGCTGCGGGGACTCGCGGGCGCCTTGCAGGACCCGGCCACCGAGTCCCCGCTGCGGCTGTACGTCGAGGTCAGCGGCCTGGCCGCTCGCGGCCACGAGCCGCACCGGACGGTCGCGGCGGCGGTGGCCGAGGGCTGGCTGTCCTGGCTCGGGTCGCGGCTCGAGGTGCCGGACGGCGAGCGGGCGGACGCCGCGGCCGGCGTCCTGGCGGTTGTGGACGGGCTCCTGCTCGTCCGCTTCCTCGCCCCGGGTCCGGTGGCCGACCGCGCGGTGGGCTGGCTGACCGACCGGCTGGAGGCGCCGGGGCCGACGACGGGGTAACAAGGAGGGTGATGACCGAGCGCAAGCCCCCCGGGATGGCCTTCGAGACCTGGATCGACCACCAGATCACCCAGGCGCAGGCGCGGGGTGCCTTCGAGGGACTGGAGGGCTCCGGCCGGCCGCTGCCGCAGCGGGTCAGGGAGCAGACCAGCTACGAGTGGGCGCTGGAGTGGGCCCGGCGCCAGCAGGCCGACCCGCGCGACCTGCTGCCGCCGGGCATGGCGCTGCGCCGGGAGCGGGAGGACCTCGCACTGCGGGTGCCGGAGCTGCCCAGCGAGGCGGCGGTGCGGGCGACGGTGGCGGACTTCAACGCCCGCGTGGAGCAGCACTGGCGCCGTCCGCAGGACGGGCCGGACGCCGTCCCCGGGCTGGCCGACGAGGACGCCCTGGTGCGGCTCTGGTACGCCACCCGCCCGCCGCCGGCACCCCCGGAGCCGCCCGCCCTGCCGGCGCCTCCCCGCTCCCGCTGGTGGCGCCGCCGCCGTTCGCCAGGGGCGTAGCGCCCTGGAGGGCTGGGCGCATCCGCCGTGTGCCCGCCGGGTAGGTGAGCGACCCCGAGATGAGGAGGTCGTCATGACCGAGGTGCCGGGTACCGACCGCGACGAGGCCCGCGAGCACGTCCTGCACGAGACGCCGCTGGTCCCCGAGGACGTCGCGGACGCCGGGGACGACGACCCGCGCAGCACGTCGCACCCCACCAACCGCGGCGACGAGGGTCAGACCGGCGACAGCGTCAAGCCACCGCCGCAGAGCACCGAGCTCGACACCTGAGCCCGGGGCCGGTGGGCGCCGCCGCTGTCCCCACGGCGATCTCGACATCGGGGAGAGCCGGCTCAGGACGTGGCGGGCACCCGGTCGAGGAAGCCCAGGACGGTGCGGATCCGGCCGTTGTCGTCGGTCACCGCGACGTCGGACCCCACGACCGGCGCCTCCGGCCCTCGGGTCCGAGGTGCCACGTGAAACGCACCTGGTCGTGGTGGACGTCCACCGGCCCGGCCAGCCGGAACACCGAGCCGGGGAACTGCGCCTGGACGGCGGCGATGGTCGCCTCGATCGCGTCGTGTCCGGTGACGTCGGCCAGCGGATCGGTGTACCGCAGGCCCCGTTGCAGGGTCCCGCCGCAGGCCCCGTCCCGGGTCCCACTCTGAGCCTGCGAAGGGTGGGGAGGACGAGGTCCTTCCTCGGTGGGGGGCAACGGGGTCCTTCTCCACACGGCGAGGTAGCGGGCGGCGAGCTCAGGGGTGGCGGTCATGGTGCTCTCCTCGCAGGGCTCAGGGACGCCGCAGGCCGGCGGCCTGCAGGACGGCGAATGCGGCGACGACGGCGGCCTGCAGCACCAGCCAGACGGCGCCGATGGTGGTGGGTGAGCCGAGGCCGGCCAGCACGACGGCGACGCTGCCGGCCACCCAGAGCGCGTTGGCCGCGACGACGGCCTCGACGGCGGTCCGGGCAGGCCGGGCGGCGACGGCCCAGACGGCGACGCCGAACAGCAGCAGGAAGGCGCCGACGCCGCGCAGCCAGCCCGCGGGCAGGCCGAGCAGGTCGGCGAGCAGCGGTGCGGCCAGGAGGTAGGCCGCGCCGTTGGCGCCGGTGACGACGGCGTCCAGTCGCAGCGCCAGGCGGAGCAGGGAGGTGGGAGCCGGGGAGGTGGTCGTGGTCATGGCGGCAACGCTGCCGCTGCCGGGGAGGCTGGTCGATTACCTGGGAGGTAGGCGACGCCGACGCCGTCCGTCGCTAGCGTCCGAGGGGTGACCACTGCCCCGGCCCGGCCTCCCGTGGGGGAGCTGCTGCGCGACTGGCGCCGCCGGCGTCGGCTCTCCCAACTGGACCTGTCCAACGAGGCCGGGGTCTCCGCCCGGCACCTGAGCTTCGTCGAGACCGGCCGGGCGCGGCCGAGCCGGGAGATGGTGCTGCACCTCGCCGAGCAGCTGGAGGTCCCGCTGCGGGAGCGCAACGAGCTGCTCCTGGCCGCGGGGTTCGCCCCGGTCTACGGACGGCGCCGGCTCGAGGACCCCGACATGGCCGCCGTCCGGGCGGCGCTGGACACGGTGCTGGCCGCGTACGAGCCCTACCCGGCCATGGCGGTGGACCGGGGCTGGCACCTGGTGGCCGCCAACCGCAGCCTCGGGGTGCTCACGGCCGGTGCCGACCCGGCCCTGCTGGAGCCGCCGGTCAACGTGCTGCGGCTCGGCCTGCACCCGTGCGGGCTGGCGCCGCGGATCCTCGACCTGCCGCAGTGGCGCACCGCGCTGCTCACCCGGCTGGCGCGCGAGGCCCACCTCACCGGGGACCCCGGGCTCGCCGCGCTGCACCGCGAGCTGGCGGCGCTGCCCGGCGGGGCCGACCGGCGGCCCCCCGACGGGATCGCCGTCCCGCTGCGGGTCCGGCACGGCGGGGAGGTGCTGTCCTTCCTCAGCACGGTCACCACCTTCGGCACCGCGGTCGACCTCACCGCGGCGGAGCTGTCCATCGAGGCGTTCCTGCCCGCCGACGCCGTCACCGCCGACCTCCTCCGGGACGCCCAGCAGGCAGGACCCCCGGCACGCGAGCACAGTGGTGACCTGCGCCACACCCAGTGAGGGGGAGGAGACCCATGACCGAGAGCACCGGGACCGGAGGAGCGGGTGCCGACGAGGTGACCGCCACGCCGAGCGGCAAGGCCAGTGGCGGCGAGGGCGAGGACCTGCACGGCACCGCCCGCGAGGTCTACGAGGACAACCAGGAGGGTGGCGCCGACGGGGCGGCCAAGACGCCGGGCGCCTGACCAACCCGGGCCCGGGGCCCACCGCGCGGCGGTTCCCCCGAGCCGCCGCGCGGCGGGGCCGGCAGGTCACCGGCCGACGGGCGGCCGGGGGTCCGGGAAGGAGTCGTTCGACTCCCCCGGGGTCAGGGGGCGCGGGTCGGTCCCGTCGCGGTCGACGATCCAGGCGGTGTCCCGAGCCGATCCGTCCAGGGTCAGGCTCCAGTACACGACCTGCCGGCCGTCCGGCGTCCAGGTCGGGAACCACTCGTCCACGCCGACCTCCCCGGTCAGCTCCCGCACCCGCCCGCCGTCGGCCCGCATCGTGTAGAGGTCGCGGTCCGCTCCGCCACGGTTGCTGCTGAAGACGATCGTCCGCCCGTCGGGCGAGTACTCCGGGTTGTCGTCCCACACGCCGTCCGCCGTCCGGGTCAGCCGGCGCAGACCCGAGCCGTCGGTGCGCATGCGGTAGACCTCGGGGTTGTCGATCCCGGCCTGGGTGGAGCCGAACGCGATGTGCCGCCCGTTCGGGGACCACGAGGGGGAGTAGTCGGTGATGAAGGGCGTCTCGGTCAGCCGGGTCTGCTCCGTGCCGTCGGCCGCCATCCGGTAGATGTCCCCCTCCGGGTCGTCCCGGTCGGACACGAAGGCGAGGGCTGTGCCGTCCGGAGCCCAGTCGGGCGAGTGGTCCCAGGCCGAGGCGTCCGGGGTCGCCTCGTTGTGGGTCAGCTGGCGCACGTCGGAGCCGTCGGCGGCCATCACGAAGACCTCCAGGTCGCCGTCCCGGTCGCTGACGAAGGCCAGCTCCCGTCCGTCGGGTGACCAGACGGCGTCGCCGTCGTGGACGTCGTTGTGGGTCAGCTGCACGACCCTGCCGTCTGCCCGGACCCGGTAGATCTCGTTGTCACCGTCGCGGTCGCTGGTGAAGACGAACGGGAGCGCCCCGTCGCCGGCCTGGGCCGGGAACGCGAGGAGGGGTACGACGCCGAGCGCCGACGCGAGCGTGACGGCAGTGCGACGCATCTGGGATCACCTGCTCCGGTCCGGTTCGCGCGTCCTCCGCGCCCCCTGGAGGACGGCCTGGTCGGTGCGGCCAGGCGGGAACGAGCGTGGCGGATCTCCACCGCACGTGGATCGGGGACAGCCCTGGTCGTGCCCCGGGTTTCCCCGGCCCTTGTCGCGGAGGGCCGTCGTCCCCACACTCACAGCAGGGCGCATCCGATGGTGCACCCCGGGTGATGAGCCCTGGTGCTTGGGGGGACGATGACGTCGCAGCGCCTGCTCGAAGCGTCCCCGGTGCTGCGGTTGCGCCGGTGCCGAGAGTTCGTCCGGAGCCTCGACGGGGTCGAGGACTTCGCCGGTGTCCGGGACGTCGTGCTGCCGGGAATGGCCGACCTGCTCGGCTCCCACCTGGCCGTCTACCACGAGGTCGACCGTCGGACCGGCCGGGAGGTGGCGCTGGGGTGGCCGGCCGAGACCTATCGCGCGGACCTCCTGGGCGGGTACGCCTCGACCATGGCGCTGCACCCGATCGTCGCCTACACCATGGCCCTGCCGGCGCTGGGTGAGCCGCTGCGCACCTCGGACCTGGTCAGCCAGCGGGAGTGGCGGGCCAACCCGGTCTATCGCGAGGCGTACCGCGGGCTCGAGGTGGACGACCAGATCGCCTTCGGCGTCGCCGACCAGGGGGCCGCGTTCGCCGGGATCAGCGTCGCTCGCTCGGGCCAGGTCTTCACCGACTGGGAGCGCGATCTGGTCGGACTCGTGTCCCCCCACGTCGTGGCTGCGCTCCAGCGTGCTCGCCGGTCCACGGTCGCGGTGCCGGCGCTGCAGGTCGCCCCGATCGTCGTCCCGACGACCGTCGGTGGGGGGCACGGGCCGGCTCGTGCCGCGCCTGCCCTCTCCCTGCCGTCTCCCCGGCGCGCGACGACGGAGGGGCACCCGCTGACCGCGCGGGAGCGGGAGGTGCTGCGGCTCATCGCCGAGGGCCGGTCGAACCAGCGCATCGGCCGCGATCTCCACCTCAGCCCCAAGACCGTGGAGACCCACGTCGCCGCGGTCTTCACCAAGCTGGGCCTGGCTCCCTCCCCGGACGACAACCGTCGGGTGCTGGCGGCGCGGGCCTGGCTGCGGGCCGGCTGAGGAAGGACCCCGCTGCCCTGCCCCGGCCCCCTGCAGGGTCCCGCGGCGAGCTCGCGAGCCGTGGGGAGCAGGGGGTCCTTCTTCAGAGGACGTCGAACTCGTTGGACGCCGCGCCGCCGGACAGCCGCGCGTAGCCGGGTCCGCGGTCGAAGAACGGCTCGTCGCCGGTCCGGGCGGCCCGCACGTCCGCGCGCAGGGCCTCGGTCGCGGCCTCGTCAGCGGTCCCGTCGTCCCGCAGCACCACGCCGTAGTCCTCCCGCGCACCGGCCACCGAGACCTTCCGCCAGGCCACGTCGCGCAGCACGTCGGCGACCGGCCGGTCCAGCGGGTCGCCCCAGCCGCCGCCGCCCGTCGTCCGGATGCGGACGACGGTGCCGGCGCGCAGCGGCTCGGCGTCGGCGAGCGCGTCGACGTCGTGCTCGCCGGGACCGCCCGGGTCGACGGTGACCTGGAACGGGCGCCCGGCGCGGCCGCCGTTGACGCCCCAGCAGGACAGGATCGAGCGGTCGGCGATCGACATGAAGTGCGCGTCGCGCAGCACCCGGATGTGCTTCTCGTAGCCGCAGCCGCCGCGGTGGCGCCCCGGCCCGCCGGAGTCCACCGCCAGCCCCAGTCGCTCCACCCGCAGCGGGAAGCGGGACTCGGTGAACTCGGTGGGCAGGTTCCGCGAGTCCGGGACGACGTGGATGGTGTCCTCGCCGTCGGCGTAGTACCGCCCGCCCGAGCCGCCGCCGAGCACCTCGCGCATGAGGTAGGGCTGCCCGTCGGCGTCGGTGCCGTACACGCCGGTGTAGCGGATCGTCTCCTGGTCGGCCGGCATCCGGCCGCCGGTCGCCTTGGCCAGCACCCCCGCCAGCACCCCGAGCAGCCGCAGGATGACGAAGGTGCGCGCGTTGGTCGGCGCGGGGAAGACGGGGGTGAGCAGCGTGCCCTTCTCGGGGAAGCGCATCTCGATCAGCGGGACGACGCCCTCGTTGACGTCGAGCTCGGCCATCCGCTCCGGCGTCTCGGCGAGGTTGCGCAGGATCGGCGCCAGCCACTTCTTGAGGAAGTTGCCGTCGGCGTAGTCCCCGCAGTGGTTGATCGGGCCCTTGGCCTGCGGTCCGGTGCCGGTGAAGTCGATGGTCAGCGGGACGTCGGCGGCCGAGTCCATGGTCAGCGTGATCCGCTGCCGGTGCAGCTTCGGCTCCTCGACGCCGTCGTGCTCGGCGTAGTCCTCCCAGACGTAGGTGCCGTCCGGGATCTGCGAGAGGACCTCCCGCCGGTAGACCTCGGTGGAGTTGGCCAGGATCGCGTCGAAGCAGGCCTCGACCGCCGCCACCCCGTACCGCTCGAACAGCTCACCGAGCCGTCGCGCCCCGGCCAGGCAGGCCGAGCACTCCGCGTCCAGGTCGGCGGCCAGGGAGTCGGGCATCCGCGAGTTGCGGGTCATGATCGCCAGCGCCGCCTCGTTGCGGACGCCGCGGTCCCACAGCTTGATCGGCGGGACCATCAGCCCCTCCTCGTACACGCTCGTCGCCGCCGACGGCATGGACCCGGGCACCGCACCGCCGATGTCGTCGTGGTGGCCGAACGCCTGCACGAAGGCGACGACCTGGGCCGCGCCGTCCACCTCGGCGAACACCGGCACCGTGACGCACAGGTCGGGCAGGTGCCCGATGCCGCCCTCGGAGAGGTAGACGTCGTTGTGGAAGTAGACGTCGCCGACGTTCATCGTCTCGATCGGGTGGTCGCGCACCACCGGGTGCACCAGGGCCGAGTACGAGCGGCCGGTGAGCTTGCGCAGCTGCCGGTCGTGGATGCCGGCCCGGAAGTCGTGCGCGTCGCGGATCATCGGCGACCGCGACGTCCGCCCGATCGACGTCTCCACCTCGCGTTCGATCGCGGCCAGCGTGCCGGCGACGATCTCCACGAGCACGGGGTCCGCGGCGGCCGTGCCGTCGGTGAGCGTCATGCGGCGTCCCTCTCGATCAGCAGGTTGCCGTGCCGGTCCACGGTCGCCCGGAAGCCCGGGTGCACCGGCACGGTCGAGCCGAACTCCTCGACGACCGCCGGGCCGTGCACCACGTCGCCGGGGGCCAGCCGCGGGCGGTCGTACGTGGGTGTGTCGGTCCACCCGTCGTCGAAGAACACGGGCCGGGAGCCCGTGACGGCCCGGTCCGTCCCACGCCCGTCGGCC
>DASQNB010000434.1:0-3416 GCA_035645175.1 Geodermatophilus sp. | reverse complement strand
TCGACTCCTGATCCGCGCCGAGGTCAGGGGGCCGGCCCGGCTGAGGATCTCGGTGCCGTCGGGGCGGTACGTGCGCCAGCGACTGGTTCCGGGATCGCGGGCGACACCGAAGCCCCCTCGTGACAGGCGGTGTGGTGCCGCTCGCAGAGCAGCGCGCCGTTGTCGCAGGAGGTCGGCCGCCGAATGCCCAGTGGACGACATGGTGGACGTCGCACCACTGGGGCAGGGCGTCGCAGCCGGCGAAGACGCAGTGCCCGTCGCGGATCTCGATGGCCCGCCGGATCGCCGCGCTGGCCGTGCGCTGGGAGCGGCCCACATCGAGCGGCAGGCCGTCGGGGCCGGTGATGACCCGGACGACGCCGGCGTCGCAGGCCAGCCGCCGCGCCGTCTCGGGCGTGATCGGCCCGGCCCACCCCAGCTCGCCTCCGGCGACGCCGGGGGCGCCGCGGGCGGCGCACAAGGCCTGCCAGTCGATCGTCACCCGCACGTGCGGTCGTTCACCGCGGACGTCGGGCAGTCCGCCGCCGTCCAGCGCCGCCCGGGCCAGGGCGACCAGGGCGTCCCCCTGCCGTTCGGCGTGGGAGCGGGTGTCCCCCGCCGGGCGGTCGCCGTTCATGATCGCCGCCAGGGCGGTGTGCAGGTACTCGCCGCTGACCGGGTCGAGGTGGCCGCCCAGGTGCACTCGGCCGCCGAGGCCGGAGGCCATGGTGAATCGACGGCGGGTGTCGGCGGCGTCGTCGAGCGCGCCGTCGGGATCGATCCCGGCCACCCAGCGGGCCACGCCCCGCGCCGTCTCGTTCGCGGTCGTCTGCCGGGCCAGGTCGGCCAGGATCCGGTCGGTTTCCGCCAGCTCGATCCCCGCCTCGGCGGCCTTGGCCATCCGGTGGGGCGTCATCACCCGGGTGATCACGCGGGTGTGGCAGGCGGAGACCTCCCCGGCGGCGAATGCTGCGGCCGTGGCCGGCAGCTGCTCGAGCCGCCGGCCGGTCACCACCGTCGCGGAGGCCTCCGCCGGAGCCATCCGGCAGTGGCCGCGCAGCCAGCCCTTCATCGACACCGCGCCGTCGCAGCGGTAGGACCCCCGGCGGTCGGCCGCCCGCACCACGGACGTCAACGCGGCGGCGACCCGGTTGGCGGCGACCGACAGCTCGTCGACCAGGTCGAGCAGCGCGGCGTCGGAGAGCTCGGCGAGGTCGACCTCGGCCAGCCCGTCGAGAGCGGAGCGCAGTTCGGACACCTCGCCCTCCTCCCACGGCCCGGCACCGGATCGACAGGTCGAACGTACGGCGGGGGTACGACAGAAAGCGCAGCTCAGAGGGCGTATCGGCAAGAACCGAGCCCCGGTGTCGGACCGCTCCGCATCGGTGGACCTGCCGGCACCCGAGGCCACCACCCGCGAGACCGCCGACGACCTCACCGCAGCGCTGGTCGGGTTCGAGGCGGTGGCGGCTGCCCTAGAGGCGGGGCCCATACGCCGGCGCCCGGTCGGGACGGCGGGGTCGCGGGCCGTCGTCCACACGACGGTCGCCGGTCCGCGTGCCGGCCGGGGTCGCGGCGGCGGCGGGTGCAGGGCCAGGATCGGCGCATGACCGACCCCCGTGCCGGACAGCCGGCTGCCCACAGCGACCTGGTCGACGTCGCATCGCTGGTCACCGCGTACTACACGCTCGAGCCGGATCCCGCCGACCCGGCCCAGCAGGTCGCCTTCGGCACGTCCGGGCACCGCGGGTCGGCCTTCGACCGGGCGTTCAACGAGGCGCACATCCTCGCCACCACCCAGGCCATCTGCGAGTACCGCGCGGCCCAGGGCTACGACGGGCCGCTGTTCGTCGGCCGCGACACCCACGCCCTCTCCGAGCCGGCCTGGGCCTCCGCGCTGGAGGTGCTGGTCGCCAATGACGTGACCGTGCTGGTCGACGCCGCCGACCGCTACACGCCCACCCCGGCGGTCAGCCACGCCATCCTGCGGGCGAACCGGGGGAAGACCTCCGGTCTCGCCGACGGCGTCGTCGTCACCCCGTCGCACAACCCGCCCCGCGACGGCGGCTTCAAGTACAACCCGCCCAACGGCGGCCCAGCGGACACCGACGCGACCAAGGTGATCGCCGCCCGCGCCAACGAGCTGCTGCAGGACGGCCTCAAGGGCGTGCAGCGCGTCCCGTTCGCCCGGGCCCGCGCCGCCGCGACCGCGCACGACTTCCTCGGCGACTACGTCGACGACCTGCCGTCGGTGCTCGACCTCGACGCGGTCCGCGACGCCGGGGTGCGCATCGGCGCCGACCCGCTCGGCGGGGCCAGCGTCGACTACTGGGGGGTGATCGCCGAGCGGCACCGCCTGGACCTCACCGTCGTCAACCCGCTGGTCGACCCGACCTGGCGGTTCATGACGCTGGACTGGGACGGCAAGATCCGGATGGACTGCTCGTCGCCGTCGGCCATGGCCTCGCTGATCGGCAAGCGGGAGCAGTTCCAGATCGCCACCGGCAACGACGCCGACGCCGACCGGCACGGCATCGTCACCCCCGACGCCGGGCTGATGAACCCCAACCACTTCCTCGCCGTCGCGATCTCCTACCTGTTCTCCCACCGGCCCGAGTGGGGCGAGGGCACCGCGGTCGGCAAGACGCTGGTCTCGTCGTCCCTCATCGACCGGGTGGTCGCGGGCCTGGACCGGCGGCTGGTCGAGGTGCCGGTCGGCTTCAAGTGGTTCGTTCCCGGCCTGCTCGACGGGTCGGTCGGCTTCGGCGGCGAGGAGTCCGCCGGCGCCTCGTTCCTCCGGCGGGACGGCGGCGTGTGGACGACGGACAAGGACGGCATCCTGCTGGCGCTGCTGGCCTCGGAGATCCAGGCGGTCACCGGCAGCTCGCCGTCCCAGCTGCACGCCGAGCTCACCGGGCGGTACGGGGAGTCGGCGTACGCGCGCATCGACGCGCCGGCCACCCGCGAGCAGAAGGCGGCGCTCGGGAAGCTCTCCCCCGAGGACGTGACGGCGACCGAGCTGGCCGGCGAGCCGATCACCGCCAAGCTCACCCGCGCGCCGGGCAACGACGCGGCGCTCGGCGGGCTGAAGGTCACCACGGAGAACGCCTGGTTCGCCGCCCGCCCGTCGGGCACCGAGGACGTCTACAAGGTCTACGCGGAGTCGTTCAAGGGCCCCGACCACCTGGCGCAGGTCCAGGAGGAGGCCAAGGCCGTCGTCACCGCGGCCCTCGGGGGCTGACCCGGGACGTGCGGATCCGCGGATGTGCACGGTGCACATCCGCGAATCCGCACGGGTTCAGCTGACGTCCTCGTCGACCCAGTCGAGGCTCTTGGTGACCGCCTTCTGCCAGTTGCGGTAGTTGCGCTCGCGCTCCTCGGCCGGCATCTGCGGCTCCCAGCGCTTGTCCTCGGCCCACTTGGCGGTGAGCTCGTCG
>DASQNB010000433.1:0-9801 GCA_035645175.1 Geodermatophilus sp. | reverse complement strand
CCCCACGACGATCACCGGTGACTTCGACCAGGAGAGCGCCGAGGAGCTGGCCAACCAGCTGCGCTACGGCGCGCTGCCGCTGACCTTCACCCAGGCCACCGCCCAGTCGATCTCCACCGAGCTCGGCGCCGAGCAGCTGCGGGCCGGCCTGATCGCCGGCGCCATCGGCATCGCCCTGGTGTTCGTCTACGCGCTGCTCTACTACCGGCTGCTCGGCCTGGTGATGATCGCCAGCCTGGTGCTGTCGGCGGTGGTCGTCTACGCCGTCCTGGTCGTGCTGGGCCGCCAGATCGGGTTCACCCTCAGCCTGGCCGGCATCGCCGGGTTCATCGTGTCCCTCGGCATCACCGCGGACTCCTTCGTCGTCTACTTCGAGCGGCTCAAGGACGAGATCCGCGAGGGCCGCACGCTGCGCTCGGCGGTCCCGCGGGCGTGGGTCCGCGCGCGCCGCACCATCCTCTCGGCCGACGCGGTCAGCTTCCTGGCCGCGGCGATCCTCTACGTCCTGGCCATCGGCGACGTGAAGGGCTTCGCCTTCACCCTGGGCATGTCGACGGTGCTCGACCTGGTCGTCGTCTTCCTCTTCACCCACCCGCTGATGGCGGTGCTGGCCCGCTACCGCGTCTTCGGCAGCAGCCGCTTCTCCGGCCTGGGGGGCAGCCTGGACCGCCCGCGCACGGTCGCCGGCCGCCGTCCCGCCAGGGACCGCGAGCTCGTCGCCGCCGGCACCGGCCGCACCGCGCAGGACAGGAGCCCCGCATGACCGGCCCACACGACCGGCGGGACGCCGACGAGCTGCCGGTCGGCACCGACGCCGACGAGGCGGCCGCCACGGCCACCGCGACCGACGACGCCGCCGCGGCCGGCCAGGCCTCGGGAGACGTCGCGCTGGCCGAGGCCGGCCTGCCCCGCGAGGGCCGACCCGACACCGGCCGTCCGCCGCACCGCGCCTCGCTGGCGCACCGGCTCTACAACGGCGAGGCCGGGCTGGACGTCGTCGGCCGCAGCCGGCTGATCTACCGGGTCACCGCGGTGGTGCTGCTGCTGTGCCTCGCCGCCATGGTGTTCCGGGGCTTCAACTTCGGCATCGACTTCGCCGGCGGCAACAGCCTGCGGCTGCCGGGCAGCACCGCACAGCTCGAGCAGGTGCAGGAGGCCGCGGAGGACGCCGGCGCCGAGGTGGCCTCGGCCCAGGTCGTGGGCGGCAACACCCTCCTGCTGCGCACCGCCGCGCTGGACAACGACACCGAGCGCGCGGTCGTCGACGCGGTCGCCGCCGCGGCCGGGGTCGAACCGTCCCAGGTCAGCCCCGAGTCGGTCAGCCCCGAGTGGGGCCAGGACATCACCCGCCAGGCGCTCGTGGCCCTCGCGGTCTTCCTCGTGGCGGTCGTGCTGTTCCTCGCGGTGCGCTTCCAGCCGAAGATGGCGATCGGCGCGATCGCGGCACTGCTGCACGACATCGTCGTCACCGCCGGCATCTACGCGCTGGTCGGCTTCGAGGTCAGCCCCTCGACGGTCATCGGCTTCCTCACCATCCTGGGCTTCTCGCTGTACGACACCGTCGTCGTCTTCGACAAGGTGGACGAGAACGTCCGGGACCTGGACAGGTCGGCGCGGATGACCTGGGGCGAGGCGGCCAACCTGGCGGTCAACCAGACGCTGATGCGGTCGATCAACACCTCGGTGATCGCGCTGCTGCCGGTGGCCGGCCTGCTGTTCGTGGGCGCCGGGCTGCTCGGCGTCGGGACGCTCAAGGACCTCGCCCTGGTGCTGTTCGTGGGCCTGGCCGCGGGCGCCTACTCCTCGATCTTCCTGGCCACGCCGATCGTCGCCGACCTCAAGGAGCGCGAGCCGGAGGTCCAGGCGCTGCGCCGCCGGGTGCTGGCCCGCCGGTCCTCGCAGGCGCGGCAGGGCGGGGACCGGGCGACCGGCCCGGGTCCGGTGGCCAGCGCCCGCCGCGCGGGGGGCCCCGCCCGTCGCACGGCCGGGGTCGCACTCGCCGAGCGCGAGGCGGACCTGGGCCCGGCGCAGGCCGACGTGGTGGTCGAGTCCCCGGAGTCGGTGCGCCCCGAGGCCGGGCGGACGCCGCCGTCTCCCCGCAGCGGGGCGACCGCCGCGCCGCGGCCGGGGGCCCGTCCGCAGCAGTCGGGCGCCCGCCGCTCCGGCGGCCGGAAGCGCCGGTGAGCGCCGACGCCGCCGCGAGCAGCCCCCCGCTCGACGAGCTCATCGCCTCCCTCACCGTCGAGATCCCCGACTTCCCGCAGCCGGGGGTCGTCTTCCGGGACCTGACGCCGGTGTTCGCCGACGGGCCGGCCTTCCGCCGGATGGTCGAGGGGCTGGCCGCGCCGTCCCTCGTCGACCCGCGCGCGGCCGCGCTCGCCACGGCGGGCACCGGGGACCCCGGGTTCGACGTCGTGGTCGGCGTCGAGGCCCGCGGCTTCCTGCTGGCCGCTGCGGTGGCCCTGGAGGCCGGGGTCGGCGTGGTGCCGGTCCGCAAGGCCGGCAAGCTGCCCCGCGAGCGGCTCTCGGCGGACTACGCGCTGGAGTACGGCACCGCGACCCTCGAGGTGCACACCGACTCGATCACGCCGGGGCAGCGGGTGCTGCTCGTGGACGACGTCCTGGCCACCGGCGGCACCCTGGCCGCCAGCGTGTCGCTGGTGGAGGGGCTCGGCGGGGTCGTGGTGGCGGTGTCGGTGGTCGTCGAGCTGGCCGACCTCGGGGGACGGCAGCGGCTGGCCCCGCACACCGTGCACACGCTCTGGGTCACCTGAGAGGTAGGCGACTCCTCCGGGGAGGTCCCCAGCAGGGCGTTCCCGTCTAGCATGGTGAGGGTCACCCGACCGACCTCTGGGCAGGAGTCGCCATGGGCCCCGACGCCGCCACCAACGTGGCTGGCGCGCGGCCCGGCGCACCGGCCCTCCCGGCCGGAGAGACCGCACCGGCCCTCCCGGCCGGGGAGACCACTCCTGCCACGGGCGAGCGTCCGCCGCTGCCCAGCCGCCCGGTGGTCCGCCGTCCCGACGACGTGGGCACCGAGCCCCCCGGCGAGCAGGACCCGCAGGGCGTACCGCGGCGGCGGGTCCGCGACCGGCTGGCCCGCCGCATCGCCACCGGACAGCGCAGCACCGTGGTGCGCCCGGTCCTGGAGCCGCTGGCCGCGCTGCACCGGCAGAGCCACCCCAAGGCCGACCTCGCGCTGCTGCAGCGTGCCTACGACGTGGCCGAGGCCGCGCACGCCACCCAGAAGCGCAAGAGCGGTGACCCCTACATCACCCACCCGCTGGCCGTGGCCACCGTGCTGGCCGGGCTGGGCATGGACACCACGACGCTGGTCGCGGCGCTGCTGCACGACACGGTCGAGGACACCGGCCAGACCCTGGAGTCGATCACCGAGGCGTTCGGCCCCGAGGTGGCCCACCTCGTCGACGGCGTCACCAAGATCGACCGGGTGAAGCTCGGCGACGCCGCCCAGGCCGAGACGATCCGCAAGATGATCGTGGCGATGGCCCGCGACCCCCGGGTCCTGGTCATCAAGCTCGCCGACCGGCTGCACAACATGCGCACGCTGCGCTTCCTCCCGCCGGAGAAGCAGGAGAGGAAGGCGCGCGAGACGCTGGAGATCCTCGCCCCGCTGGCCCACCGGCTGGGCATGAACACCATCAAGTGGGAGCTCGAGGACCTCGCCTTCGCGACCCTCTACCCCAAGCGCTACGACGAGATCGTCCGCCTGGTGGCCGAGCGGGCACCGTCGCGGGACACCTACCTCGCCGAGGTCACCGCCGCGGTCACCGAGCAGCTCAAGGCCGCCGGGATCCAGGCGGTCGTCACCGGCCGGCCCAAGCACTACTACTCGATCTACCAGAAGATGATCGTCCGCGGCCGGGACTTCACCGACATCTGGGACCTCGTCGGCATCCGGATCCTGGTCGACTCGGTCCGCGACTGCTACGCCGCGCTGGGCATCATGCACGCGCACTGGCAGCCGGTGCCCGGCCGGTTCAAGGACTTCGTGGCGATGCCCAAGTTCAACATGTACCAGTCGCTGCACACGACGGTCATCGGGCCGCAGGGCAAGCCGGTCGAGCTGCAGATCCGCACGCACGACATGCACCGCACCGCCGAGTACGGCATCGCCGCGCACTGGAAGTACAAGGAGAAGGCCAGGGCCGGCGGCCGTCCCGCACCGGGGGACCGTGGGGCCAAGACCGGGTCGCCGGACGACATGCTGTGGCTGCGCCAGCTGCTGGACTGGCAGCGGGAGGCGCAGGAGCCCGGCGAGTTCCTCGAGACCCTGCGCTACGACCTCGGTCCGCAGGAGGTCTTCGTCTTCACGCCCAAGGGCGACGTGGTCAGCCTGCCGGGCAACGCCACCCCGGTCGACTTCGCCTACGCGGTGCACACCGAGGTGGGCCACCGCTGCATCGGCGCCCGCGTCAACGGCACGCTGGTGTCGCTGGACAGCAAGCTCGGCAACGGCGACGTCGTCGAGATCTTCACCTCCAAGTCGCCGACCGCCGGCCCGTCGCAGGACTGGCTGGCCTTCGTCGGCTCCTCCCGTGCGCGGACCAA
Organism: Geodermatophilus sp.; assembly: GCA_035645175.1. Classification (GTDB taxonomy): domain Bacteria; phylum Actinomycetota; class Actinomycetes; order Mycobacteriales; family Geodermatophilaceae; genus Geodermatophilus. The sequence continues at coordinate 5,229 of DASQNB010000433.1, read as the reverse complement.
GATCCGCCAGTGGTTCACCAAGGAGCGCCGCGAGGACGCCGTGGAGGCCGGCAAGGAGGCGCTGACCCGGGCGATGCGCAAGGCGGGTCTGCCGCTGCAGCGGCTGCTCGGCGGCGACGCGCTGTCCACCCTGGCCAAGGACCTGCGCCACGCCGACGTCACCGCGCTGTACGCGGCGGTGGGAGAGAACCAGATCTCGGCCTCGTCGATCGTCGAGAAGCTGCTCGCCGCCCTGGGGGGCAGCGAGGGTGCGATCGAGGACATCGCCGAGACGACCATCCCGATGCGCCGCCCGGCGCACCGGCGCTCCTCGGGCGGCGACCCGGGCATCGTCGTCCACGGCATGACCGACGTGTGGGCCAAGCTCGCCAAGTGCTGCACCCCGGTACCGGGGGACGGCATCCTCGGGTTCGTGACCCGCGGTGGCGGGGTGAGCGTGCACCGCACCGACTGCACCAACGCCGCCGACCTCGAGCGCAAGCCCGAGCGGCTGGTCGAGGTCGAGTGGGCCAGCCAGCCCGGGTCGATGTTCCTGGTGGCCATCCAGGTCGAGGCGCTCGACCGGCACCGGCTGCTGTCCGACGTCACCAAGGCGCTGGCCGACGAGCGGGTCAACATCCTCTCGGCGTCGGTGCAGACCAGCCGGGACCGGGTGGCGATCAGCCGCTTCACCTTCGAGCTCGCCGACCCGGCACACCTCGGTGCGGTTCTGCAGACGGTGCGCGGCGTGGACGGCGTGTTCGACGTCGAGCGCGTCACGGCTTGACGGACCCCTGCCCCCCGCCACTCGTAGGAGGACCCTCTCCCCGAGCCCTTCGTCGAAGGACCTCCTCCTCCCCACCCCTCGCGAGCTCGGGGTGGTGCCCGGGAGGGGGCCGACGCCAGGAGAGGGCCGGGGACCCTGCAGGGGCCCGGGCGAGGATGCCCGGGTGAGCGACCTCGTGGTCCGGGCCCGTCGGCTGGCCACCGACCTGCTGGCGCCGGAGGCCTCGGCGGTCGAGGCCGCCGGCGCCGTCCCCCGTTCACACCTCGACGCGCTGGCCGCTGCCGGCCTCCACGGGCTGACCGGTCCGGTCGGGACCGGCGGAGCGGCCGCCGAGCCGGCCACGGTGGCCGCGGTCGTCGAGGAGCTCGCGGCCGGCGACCTGGCGACCACCTTCGTCTGGCTGCAGCACCTGGGCGTGGTCGGCCGGCTGGCGACGGCCGGGCCGCCGGAGCTGCGCTCGGCGTTCCTCGCCGACCTCTGCGCCGGGCGGCTCCGGGCCGGGATCGCGCTGCAGGCAGCGCTGCGCCCCGGCCCGCCGGCGATGCGGGTGCACCGGGACGGCGGGGATCTGGTCCTCGACGGCGCCGTGCCGTGGGTGACCGGCTGGAGCCTGGTCGACCTGCTCCTCGTGGCCGCGCGAGACGGGGAGGACGTCCGCTTCCTCCTGGCCGACGCGCAGGACGCCCCGACACTGCAGGCCATCCCGCAGTCGATGGTCGCCGTGGCGGCCAGTCGCACCGTCGAGCTCCGGGCGGCCGGGCACCGGGTGCCTGCGGAGCGGCTGGTGCACACGGCTGCGCTCGCCGACCTGCTGGCCGGGGACGCGGCCGGGCTGCGCCTGAACGGCTCGCTGGCCCTCGGGCTCGTGCTGCGCTGCACCCGCCTGGTCGGCCCCTCGCCGCTGGACGACGAGCTGGCCGCCGTCCGCGCCCGGCTGGACACCGCCGGGTCGGCCGGGCTGCCGGCCGCGCGGGCCGCCGCCGCGGCGCTCGCGCACCGCGCGGCCGGCGCGCTCGTGGCCGCCACCGGCAGTGCCGCCGTCCGCACCGGCAGCGCCGCGGAGCGGACGGCGCGCGAGGCGGCCTTCCTGCTGGTCTTCGGGTCCCGCCCGGCGATCAGGTCGGCACTGCTGGAGCGGCTGGGTGCCGGCGGCGCCTAGCCGGAGGGCAGCCGGGTGGCGGTGACCGCGTACAGCGGGTCGCCGCGCCCCGGCGGCGTGCGGAGCGCGACCCGGGGCTCGTCGAACAGCCCCGTCCGGCGGACCAGCTCGGCGACGACCAGGCCGTGCTGCGCGTCGTCGGTGGCCAGCCAGCCGCGCACGGCCTTGGTGGGGAAGCACCGGTTGGAGTAGGTGATCGCCAGCGCCCCGCCCGGCCGCAGCACCCGGCCGACGTCGGCGAGCACCTCGATCGGCCGGGTGAGGTAGTCGATCGACACGCAGCAGACGGCCGCGTCGACGTCGGCGTCGGGCAGCGGGAGCCGCGGGTCGGCGTTCAGGTCGTGCACCAGCCGCTCGGTAGCCGCCGGGTTGGCCGCCAGCTCGTCGGCGTTCATGCCGAGCACGACCAGCTCGGACGGCGGTGTGCGGAAGTGCGACACCCACGAGGACATGAGGTCCAGCACCCGCCGGGGTACGGGCGCTGACCCGTCGATGCCGAGCTCGACGTACAGCGCACCCACCGCGGCGATCGCACCGTCGTCGATGTGCGTGACCAGCCGGGGCGGGCCGTAGAAGACCGGGTCCGGAGCGTCGTCGGCGCGGTCGAAGAAGCCGGGCGGGAAACCGGCGTAGGGGTCGCGCTCGAGGGGGTCCATCACGCCACCGTGACCGACTCGATGGTCACCGGCACGGTCGGGGCGCCGCCGCCGGGGCTGGGGTCCAGTGAGCCGTCGTTGCCGTTGGCCGCCACCACGTCGAGCACCGCGAGCCCGGCCTCGTCCACGGTGCCGACGACGGTGTAGTCCGGCGGCAGCTGGCTGTCGCCCCACACGAGGAAGAACTGGCTGCCGTCGAAGCCCTGGCCGCTGTTGGCCATCGCGACCGTCCCGCGCGGGTAGGTCTCCTCGCCGGTCACCTCGGTCGGCGAGGTGTAGGTGGGGCCGCCCGCGCCGGTGCCGGTCGGGTCGCCGCACTGCAGGACCTGCAGCCCCTCGCTGTCGACCTGCCGGTGACACGGCGTGTCGTCGAAGAAGCCCTGCTCGGTGAGGTGCACCAGGCTGGCGGCGGCGCACGGTGTGGCCGCCCGGTCCAGGGTGAGCGTGAGGTCGCCGAGGTTGGTCGCGATCAGCAGGTCGGTCGAGCCGGTGGCGGGGACGACGTCGTCGGGCGGCTCGACCTCGGTGAGATAGGTGTTGGCCGAGGCGCCCCGTCCCCACTCGCAGGTCGCCGTCGCGCCGGCCGCGGCGCCGCCGGCCTCCCCGGAGCCGCTGCCGGAGCCGTCCTGCCCGCCCTCGGCGGCGGAGTCGCCGCCACAGGCGGAGAGGGCCAGCAGCGTGCCGGCGAGGCCGGTCGCGGCGCGCAGCCGCCGGCTCACGCGGCGACCGTGAGGGACTCGATCCGGACCTCCTGGGTGGGCGCGCCGTCGCCCTGGCCGTTGCTGCCGTCGTTGCCGTTGGCGGCGATGCCGTCGAGGGTGGCCAGTCCGGCCTCGTCGATGGTGCCCAGGACGGTGTAGTCCGGGGGCAGCTGGCTGTCGCCGTAGACGAGGAAGAACTGGCTGCCGTCGAAGCCCTGGCCGCTGTTGGCCATCGCGACCGTCCCGCGGGGGTAGGTCTCGTCGCCGGCGACCTGGGTCGGGAACTGGTAGGCCGGGCCGCCGGCGCCGGTGCCGCTGGGGTCGCCGCACTGCAGCACCTGCAGGCCCGCGGAGTCGGTCTGGCGGTGGCAGACCGTGCCGTCGTAGTAGCCCTGGCCGGCCAGGTACACCATGCTCGCCACCCCGCACGGGGCGTTGGCGTTGTCCAGTGTCAGGCCGATCGGGCCGGAGTTCGTGGCGATGTCGACCTCGGTGGTGCCGGTCGGCGTCACCTCGACCGGCGGGGTGCCGGTGTCGGCCTGCAGGTTCGGGTTGGCGGCGGTGTCGGCCGGGGTCCAGTCGCAGGTGCCGTCGGCGCCGTCGACGACGCCGGGCGTGGGGGCGGCCGGGGTCGGGGCGGGCGAGCTGGTCGTGGGCTCCGCGGCGGCGGAGTCGGTGTCGTCGCCGCCGATGCCGGTGACCAGCAGGACGGCGCTGACGACGAGCACCACCGCGGCGGCGCTCACCCCGATCAGCACGTTGCGGCGACGCCTGCGGGCCAGCTCGGCGCGGCGTTCCAGCTGACGCTGCAGGCGCCGCTGGGCGGCCTCCCGCCGCTGCTTGTTGCTCGGCACGGGTGGTACTCCTCGAGACGGACGGCTGCGGGGGGACGCCTGGTGCGCGCCCGCACCCCGCTGGTCGTTGCGCGAGTCTAGGTGGCGAGCCTGACCGTTCCCTGTCAGCGGGAAGGCCCGGAGCGGCGCGGAGCCCCGCGTAGCCTGCACGGGTGCTCATCCGCTCCTTCCCGGCCGGCGCGTTCGGCACCAACTGCTACGCCGTCGCCCCCGGGCCCCGGCAGGAGTGCGTGGTGGTCGACCCCGGCATGGACGCCGTCGAGCCGCTGGCCCGCCTCCTCGCCGAGGACGGCCTCAAGCCGGTCGCCGTCGTCCTCACCCACGGCCACCTCGACCACACGTTCTCGGTGCTGCCGGTCTGCGACGGCTACGACATCCCCGCCTACCTGCACCCGGCGGACAACGGCATGCTCGCCGACCCGGCCCGCTGGCACGGCCCGCAGCTGGCGCCGCTGATCACCGGCGTGGCGCTGCCCGACCCCTCGGAGGTCCGGCCGCTGGACGACGGCGCGGTCCTCTCCCTGGCCGGGGTCGAGCTGACCGTGCGGCACGCGCCGGGGCACACCCAGGGCTCGGTCGTGTTCTCCCTCGACCTGGGTGAGGCGCCGGGGCTGCTGGCCGGTGACGTGCTGTTCGCCGGCTCGATCGGGCGGGTGGACCTGCCCGGCGGGTCGTGGGACGCCATGCTTCGCTCGCTGCGCGACGTCGTCCTGCCGCTGGACGACGAGACGGTCGTGCTGCCCGGCCACGGCGCGGCCACCACCATCGGGCGGGAGCGGGCGACCAACCCCTACCTGGCCGAGGCCGCGGCGGGCACGGGTCCGGCGCCGCGGGGGCGCGGGCTGTGAGCGAGTTGCGGGCCCCCAAGGGCACGTTCGACGTCCTGCCGCCGGAGTCCGAGCGCTTCCTCGCCGTCCGGGAGGTGCTCACCGCGCCGCTGCGGCGGGCCGGCTACGGCTACGTCGAGACGCCGGTGTTCGAGGAGACCGCCGTCTTCTCCCGCGGGGTGGGGGAGTCCACCGACGTCGTGACGAAGGAGATGTACACCTTCGACGACCGCGGCGGCCGGTCACTGACGCTGCGTCCCGAGCTC
>DASQNB010000432.1:0-6278 GCA_035645175.1 Geodermatophilus sp. | reverse complement strand
GCGCGGAAGGCGTCCAGCGGGTCGACCGAACCGCCGACGGCGAGCAGCCGGGACCGGAAGACGTCGCCGTTCTCCCGCCGCAGCCCGCCGTTCTCCTTGAACCACTCCACGGTGTCGGCGTCGAGGACCTCCGACCAGATGTAGGAGTAGTAGCCGGCCGCGTAGCCCCCGGCGAAGACGTGCTGGAAGTACGTCGTCCGGTAGCGCGGCGGCACCAGGTCGTAGGCGACGCCGGCCGCCTCGAGCGCGGCGCGCTCGAACTCCTGCGGGTCGCCGACCTCGGTCTCCGGCGTGATCCGGTGCCAGGCCTGGTCGAGCAGCGTGGCCGCCAGGTACTCCAGCGTCGCGAAGCCCTCGCCCCACAGCTGCGCGGCCTCGATCGCCTCCACCACGGACGCCGGCAGCGGCTCCCCGGTCTCGACGTGCCGCGCGTAGCCGGCCAGGACCTCCGGCCACAGCGCCCACATCTCGTTGACCTGGCTCGGGAACTCGACGAAGTCCCGCGGCACGCTGGTGCCGGCGAACCGCGGGTAGGTGACCGCCGAGCTCAGGCCGTGCAGCGTGTGACCGAACTCGTGGAACAGCGTGTTGACCTCGTCGAGGGTGAGCAGCGTGGGCTGCCCGTCGGCCCCGCGGGTCACGTTGAGGACGTTCACCACGACCGGCTTGGTGTCCAGCAGCCGCGACTGGGTGACGAACGAGCTCATCCAGGCCCCGCCGCGCTTGCCGTCCCGCGCGTAGAAGTCGCCGAGGTAGAGCCCGACCGTCCCGCCGTCGGCGTCGGTGACCTCCCAGACGCGGACGTCGGGGTGGTAGCCGGTGAGGTCCGGGCGCGGCGTGAAGCGGTAGCCGTAGAGGCGCTCCGCGGCGGCGAAGACCCCGTCGACGAGCACCCGGTCCAGCTCGAACCAGGGACGCAGCGCCGCGGTGTCGACCGAGTACCGCTCGGCGCGGACCCGCTCGCTGTAGAACGCCCAGTCCCAGGGCGCCAGCTCCGTCACGCCGTCGCGGGCGGCCACCTCGGCGAGTGCCGCTGCCTCGGCCCGCGCGTTGGCCAGCGACGGCCCGACCATCCGGGCCAGCATCGCGTCGACCGCCTCGGTGCTGCCGGCGGTCTGGTCGGCCAGCACCAGGTCGGCGTGCGTGGCGAAGCCGAGCAGCCGGGCCCGCTCGGCACGGACCCGCGCGATCCGGACGGCGACCGGCCCGTTGTCGTGCTCGCCCTGCGACGCCCGCCCCACCGAGGCCTCGAACACCCGGCGGCGCAGCTCGCGGTCGCGCAGCTTGGTCAGCACCGGCTGCCCGGTCGGCAGCAGCAGCGGGATGAGGAAGCCGCTCACGCCGCGGTCCTCGGCCGCGCGGCCCGCGGCGGCGACCTCCTCGGGGCTCAGCCCGTCGAGGTCGGCGGCGTCGGTGACCACGACGGCGGCGGCCTCGGTGGCCAGCAGGAGGTTCTGCCCGAACGCGGTCGACAGCTCCGACAGCTCCCGGTTCAGCTCGGTCAGCCGGGCCCGGCCGGCCTCGTCGAGACGCGCGCCGGAGAGCACGAAGTCGAGGTGGTAGCGCTCGACCAGCCGGACCGCCTCGGCGTCCAGGCCTGAGTCGTGCCGCTGTCCGTGGACGGCGTCGATGCGGGCGAACAGGCCGGGGTCGAGCCGCAGCGCGTCGGCGTGCGCGGACTCCAGCGGCGCCAGCTCCCGCTCGATCTCACGCATCCGGTCGGTGGCCACCGACGAGGAGAGGTTGTGGAACACCGCGCCGGCGCGGCGGTACAGCCGACCCGAGCGCTCCAGCGCGACGACGGTGTCCTCGAAGGTCGGCGGCTCGGCGGAGGCGACGATGGCAGCGACCTCGGCACGCTGCCCGGCCATCCCGGCCAGCAGCGCCTCACGGCAGTGCTCCAGGGTGATCTCCGCGAACGGCGGCAGCTGCAGCGGCAGCGGGGACGGCTCGAGCAGCGGGTTGTCGGCAGTCGGGGCGGCGGGGGCGGGGACGGCGCTCATCGCAGCCCATCCTCCACCGCCCCGTCCCCTCACCTCGTCGTGGTGCGCTGGTAGAGCCGGACCGACAGCGGCACGAAGACGGCCAGGATGATCGCCGTCCAGATCACCGTGTAGAGCGCCGGGTTCTGCAGCGACCACACGTCGGGCACCGGAGCGCTGGCCGGGTAGTTGCCGAAGAGCTCCCGGGCCGCCTGCGTCACTGCCGAGACCGGGTTCCACTCCGCGAAGGTGCGCAGCACCGACGGGAAGGTCTCCAGCGGGACGAAGGTGTTGGCCACGAACGTCAGCGGGAAGATCACGATGAAGCTGGCGTTGTTGACCACCTCCGGCGTCCGGACCAGCAGACCGACCACCGCCATCAGCCACGAGACGGCGTAGGCGAACAGCAGCAGCACCAGGAAGCCGCCGACCGCCTCGCCGAGCGAGGAGTTGATCCGCCAGCCGACGACCAGGCCGGTCAGCGCCATCACCGCGATCGAGATGGCGTTGAGTCCGAGGTCGGCGACCGTGCGCCCCACCAGGACGGCGGACCGGGCCATCGGCAGCGAGCGGAACCGGTCGATGAGCCCCTTCTGCAGGTCCTCGGCGAGGCTCGCGCCGGTCGTGGTCGACCCGAAGACGACCGTCTGCGCGAAGATGCCGGGGAGCAGGAACTCCGCGTAGCTGATGCCGTCGGGCAGCTCCCCGCCGATCGCGCCGCCGAACACGTAGCGGAACAGCAGCACGAACATGATCGGCGACAGCGTCGCGAAGACGATCAGGTCGGGCACCCGCTTGACCTTGATGAGGTTGCGACGGGTGATCGTCAGCCCGTCGGCCACCGCTGCGCCGAACGCGGTCACGCCGCCCCCTCCCCGGCCCCGACCGGCGTCCGGTCACGGGCCTGCTCGTCCCGGGTCTCCTCCTCCTCGGCGGCGTGGCCGGTGAGGGTGAGGAACACGTCGTCCAGGTCGGGACGGCGCAGCCCCACGTCGAGCACGTCCACGCCGGCGCCGGCCAGCACCCGCAGTGCCTCGGCGAGGGCGTCGGTGCCGGCGCTGACCGGCAGCGACAGCCGCCGCGTCGACTCGTCCAGCCGCGGTTCGTCCACCCCGAGCGGCCGCAGCCGGCGGGCCACCTCGCCGAGGTCGGCCGCGTCGCGGACGGTGAGCTCCAGCCGCTGACCGCCGACCTGCGCCTTGAGCTCGTCGGCGGTGCCGCGGGCGATCGCCCGCCCGTGGTCGATGACCACCATCCGGTCGGCCAGCCGGTCGGCCTCCTCCAGGTACTGGGTGGTCAGCAGGATCGTCGTCCCGCCGTCGGCGAGGTCGGCGATGAACTCCCACATGCCCAGCCGGCTGCGCGGGTCCAGCCCCGTCGTCGGCTCGTCGAGGAAGAGGATCCGCGGCCGGGCGATCAGCGAGGCGGCGATGTCCAGCCGCCGGCGCATGCCACCGGAGTAGGTCTTGGCCGGGCGGAACGCCGCCCCGGTGAGGTCGAAGCGCTCCAGCAGCTCACCGGCCCGCGCCCGCGCCTCGCGCTTCCCCAGCCGGTAGAGCCGGCCGACCATCTCCAGGTTCTCGAACCCGGTGAGGTACTCGTCGACGGCGGCGTACTGGCCGGTCAGCCCGATGGAGGCGCGCACCGCGTCGGCGTCCTCCACCACGTCCAGGCCGGCCACCTGCACCCGACCCTCGTCGGCCCGCAGCAGGGTGGTGAGGATCCGCACCACCGTCGTCTTGCCCGCGCCGTTCGGGCCGAGGAGCCCGAGGACGGACCCCTCGGCCACGGTCAGGTCCACCCCGTCGAGAGCGGTGGTCGCGCCGAAGCGCTTCACCAGACCCTCGACGACTATCGCGTCGGTCATGACCGGGAAACCCTGTGGCGGGGCCGGCACTTCCCGACTGGTCTTCCCACGTCCGCGCACCGCTCCCGGAACTGCTCCACGTCGCTCCTCGGGTCGATCGCGCCCGGCAGGTCCGGGGCACGGGATGAGGACCGGTCGGCCCGCACGCACTCATCGGTCCCCGCCGCGCGGGGGTGACGGATCGGCAGCGGTCCGGGGAGGACCGAGCTGTGGGGGCAGGGGGTCCTCTCTCAGCCGGTGGTCACCGTGTACCCGGCCAGGTCGAGGCGGGCCAGCACCTCCTCGGCGTGCTGCGGCCCCCGCGTCTCCAGGACGACGAACACCTCGACCTCGCCGAGCCCGAGCCGGGTCGCCGTCCGCTCGTGCTCGACCTCCAGCACGTTCGCCCCGACCTGGGCCAGCTCGCCGAGCACCGCCGCCAGCGACCCCGGCCGGTCGGGGACCCGCAGCCGCAGCGACAGGTAGCGCCCGGCCGCGGCCATGCCGTGCTGGACCACCTTGAGCAGCAGCACCGGGTCGATGTTGCCGCCGGACACCACCGTGACCACGGGCGGCTCGAACGCGGTCGGCTCGGCGAGCACGGCGGCGACCGCGGCCACGCCGGCCGGCTCGACGACGAGCTTGGCCCGCTCCAGGCAGAACAGCAGCGCCTGGGAGAGGTCCTCCTCGCTGACCGTGCGCACCTCGTCGACCAGGTCGCGGACGTGCGCGAACGTCAGCTCCCCGGGCGCACCGACGGCGATCCCGTCGGCCATCGTGGTCATCCCCGACAGCGCCACCGGCCGGCCGGCGGCCAGCGACCCGGGGAAGGCCGCGGCCGCCGCGGCCTGCACGGCGACCACCCGGACGCCGGGACGGCGGGCCCGCACCGCCGCCGCGATGCCGGACACCAGCCCCCCGCCGCCGGTGCACACCACGACGGTGGCCACGTCGGGGCACTGGCCCAGGACCTCCAGCCCGACCGTCCCCTGCCCGGCGATCACGTCGGGGTGGTCGAACGGGTGGATGAACACCGCACCGGTGCGCTGCGCGTGCTCGGCGGCCGCCACCAGCGCCTCGGTGAGCGAGGCGCCGCCCAGCCGGGTCTCGGCGCCGTAGCCGCGGGTGGCCGCCACCTTGGGCAGCGGCGCGCTCTCCGGCATGAACACCGTGGCCCGGATGCCCAGCAGCTGCGCGGCCAGGGCGACCCCCTGCGCGTGGTTCCCGGCGCTGGCCGCGACGACGCCCCGGGCCCGTTCGTCGGCCGACAGCCGCGCCAGCCGGGTGTACGCGCCGCGGATCTTGAACGAGCCGGTGCGCTGCAGGTTCTCGCACTTGAGCCAGACCGGCCCCCCGACCCGCTCGGCCAGCGCCCGCGAGTGCTCCAGCGGCGTGTGCCGGACGACGCCGTCGAGCAGCGCCGCCGCGGCCTCGACGTCCGCCTCACCGACCAGCGCCACCCCGTCCGGCCGCACCTCTCCAGCCACCATGCGGCGATCATGGCAGCCGTCGACCGGGATCCGGCGGTCCGTCGCGAGCCCCGGGGAGCCGCGACGGGGACACCGGCAGCCGCTCTGGGCAGGGGGGACGGAAATCGGCCGCGGTGTCCTCCGGAAACCAAGAGGACGCGCTGTCGTCGTACCGTGGCTGGGGTGACGGACCACGGCGTTCCCGCCTCCGCTCCCCCCGCACCCACGACCCTGGGCGAGCTCCGCGACAGCGGGGCCACCCCCCGGCCGGTCAAGGCCGAGATCCGCGCCAACCTGCTGGCCCGCCTGGCCGCGGGCGAGCCCACGCTGCCCGGCATCGTCGGCTTCGAGGACACCGTCGTCCCCGAGGTCGAGCGCGCCCTCATCGCCGGCCACGACCTGGTCCTGCTCGGCGAGCGCGGCCAGGGCAAGACCCGGCTGATCCGCACGCTGGTCGGCCTGCTCGACGAGTGGACGCCGGTGCTCACCGGCAGCGAGCTCAACGAGCACCCGCTGCAGCCGATCAGCGTGTGGGCGCACCGGCAGATCGCCGAGCACGGCGACGCCACCCCCGTCGGCTGGCTGCACCGCAGCGAGCGCTTCGGCGAGAAGCTGGCGACCCCCGACACCAGCGTCGGCGACCTCATCGGCGACGTCGACCCGATCAAGGTCGCCGAGGGCCGCACGCTCGGTGACCCGGAGACCGTGCACTACGGCCTGGTGCCGCGCACCAACCGCGGCGTCTTCAGCGTCAACGAGCTGCCCGACCTCGCCGAGCGCATCCAGGTCGCGCTGCTCAACGTGCTCGAGGAGCGCGACATCCAGATCCGCGGCTACCGCGTGCGGCTGCCGCTGGACCTGCTGCTGGTCGCCAGCGCCAACCCCGAGGACTACACCAACCGCGGCCGGATCATCACCCCGCTCAAGGACCGCTTCGGCGCCGAGGTGCGCACCCACTACCCGATCGAGCTGGCCGACGAG
>DASQNB010000431.1:0-5680 GCA_035645175.1 Geodermatophilus sp. | reverse complement strand
GCTCTACACGGCCTGGCTCGGCGCCTTCGGCCTCAAGATGCTCGGCTCGTCGTGGGACGTCTCCTGGCACTTCAGGTGGCTGCGCGACGACCTGGCCCCGCCGCACCTGCTCAACTCCGCCGGCACCGTCGTCGTCGTCGCGCTGGTGCTCTTCTCGGGCTACACCGGCTACGGGGTCGACCGGCGCGCGCTGCGGCTGATGCAGGCCGGCACCGCGACCTTCCTGCTCGCCGTCCCGGTCGACCTCGTCAACCACCGCATCAACGGCCTGGACATCACCAGCTGGAGCCCCAGCCACGCGCTGCTCTACCTGGGGACGGCGGTGATGCTGGCCGGCGCACTGCGCGGCTGGTGGCTGTACGCCGCGCCGGGCCGGGTGCGCGACGCCGTCGCCCTGGGCCTGTGGCTGTTCTTCGCGGAGAACGTGCTCTTCCCCAACCAGCACCAGGAGTACGGCGTCCTGTCGCTGCGTGCCTACGAGGCGGGCCGGACGACCGCCGAGCAGCAGCTGCTGGACTTCGCCGTCGCCCAGGGCCAGAGCCCGACCTCGTTCATGCTGCCGGTGCCGGCCTGGGTGCACCCGGCCTGGCTGCTGTGCGCCGGGCTGCTCAGCCTCGTCGTCGCCCGGCGGGTCACCGGCCTGCGCTGGGCCGCGACCACCGTCGCCGCCGCGTACCTCGCCTACCGCGCGGCGGTGTGGCTCGGCCTGGTGGCCCTGGACTTCCCGCCGTCGGTGCTGCCGCTGGCGCTGCTCGCCGGCGCGGTCGCCGTCGACGTGGCCGTCACCCGCCGGCTGCCCGGCCGGCTGGCCGGCCCGCTGGTCGCCGGCGTCACCTACCTGAGCGGTGCCCTGCTGGACGCGGTCGGGCTCCTCCCGCCGTGGGACCGGCGGCCGGGGGTCGTGCTCCTCACCGGGGCGGTCCTCACGCTGCTGTGGGTGGCGGCCGACGGGGTGGCCCGCAGCGCATGGCTGGCCGGGTGGCGTCTGCCGCTCGTGGACGGGGAGCTGCCCCCCGTCCCGCTGGCGGGCGGCGCGCCGACCCGCTGAACGTCCGGGACCGGCCCGTCACATGACGTAGCGTCGGTCGCGAGCCCCCGGCGTCCCCGCGGCGCGGCGCCCCCCCACCCCCTGCGACCACGCTCCGGAGGACGACGTGCTGGCCCTCACCCCCAGGCCGCTGCAGACGGCGGGGGAGCGTGCGCTCTTCGCCGAACTGACCCGCTGGGACACCGGCGGGGCGGTCCGGGGCGCGGTCGTCGCCTCCCTCCCGGTCGTCGACGGACCGGTGGGCCGCCGGCTCGCCGACGCGGTGCTCCTCGTGCCCGAGGGGCTGGCCGTCGTCCGCGTCGCCGAGGTGGTCCGCCAGAGCGGCGTGGTGACCGCGCTGCCCGAGGGCTCCTGGACCATCGGCCCCGAGGCCGGCCGGCCCGGCGAGGTGCTGCAGCTGTCCGGTGGCGGGTCCACACCGCTGGACGGGCTGATGCGCGCCGGCATGGACGCCGCCGTGCGGCTGCGCCGCGCCGGCCTGGAGCCCGGTCGCATCGCCCGCCTCACCGTGCTGGTCGGGGACCTCGCCGGCCTGGTGCCAGCCGACGGCGACCTCGGCGAGGGCGACCAGGTCGCGCTGCTCGAGCCCCGCTCGCTGCTGCTGGGCATCGCCCGCTCGGCCCGCTACGCCGGCGTCGCCAACCCCCGCCTCTGGACGACGGCCGACGTGCGCGCCGCCCTGGAGGCCCTCGAGCTCGACGGCCGGACGCCGACCACGCAGGAGCTCAACGGCGAGGGCTTCCCGTACTCGCCCTACGTCCTGCGCACCCCCGAGCTGCTCGCCCCCGCCGCGATGGCGGCCGCGGTGCAGCACGCCGGACCCCAGCACGCCGTGCCGCAGCCCGCGGTGCCGATGCCCGCGCCCGTGCCGGCACCGAATCACCCGGCGCCGCGCACCGCGCCGCCGGAACCCCTGCGCCCGCCGGCCGACCCGGCCGCGGTCGCCGCCGACGACCGGGTCGCCCGCGCGCCGGACCCCGCCGTCCCGGCGCAGGCCGCACCCCGTGCCGCCGCACCCGACACCCTCGTCGGGCCCACGGTGGGCGTGCGCGAGCACGAGACCGGCGGCATCGGCGGGCTGTTCGCCGACGCCGAGCCCGTCGGTGCCCCGGCTCCGGTCGCGCCGGCGCCGCGTGCCCCTGAGCCGCCGGCCGTCGTCCCGCCGCCGGCACCGGCCCCGGCCCGGGCCGCGTGCGTCCCCCTCGTGGGCCCGCGCCGGCGGGAGCGCTCGACCACCCGGACCGCGCTGCTCGTCGCGGCGGTGCTGCTGCTCGTCGTCGTCCTCGGCATCGGGGTCACGGCGCTGTTCGACGGGGACGGCGGGACGACCGCCGACGCCGCACCCTCGACCGCGGGGCAGGCCGCCGCCCCCGCCGCCGGGCCGGAGCCGGGGGACCGCGAGACGGTCGACGGCCGCACCTTCGTCGCCGAGCGGGTGCAGACCGACCCGACCTGCGTCGGCAACGCCTACGGAGCGGTGGCCGCCTTCTTCACCGGCACCGACTGCTCGGGCCTGGCGCGGGCGCTGTACTCGACCGACGTCGGCGGCCGGCCGGTCGTCGTCTCGGTCTCGGTGGCCGACATGGGCGACGCCGAGGGCGCGCGGGCGCTGCGCGAGCTGGCCGACCGCAACGGCAGCGGCAACGTGAGCGACCTGCTGCGGGAGGGCGTCCGCTACGCCGGCGGTCCCGAGCAGCTCTCGAACGCGCAGTACGCCAGCGCCGTCTCCGGCAGCACCGTGACCATCGTGGAGACCGCCTGGGCCGGTCGCGGGGCGACCGGCTCGAGCGCCGACCTCGACGTCGTCGCCTCGACCGCGCTGGTGCTGCCCATGCCGGAGCCGACGCGCGCCGACTGAGCCGTCGGCCTCCCTGCAGGGTCCCGCCGCGAGCCTGCGAGCGGTTTGCGGCCCCGTCCAGGGCACCGCCCCGAGCTTGCGAGGGGTGGGAGGGGCGGGGTCCTTTCGAGGTCCTCTCTCAGGTGGTGGCGGCGGCCTCGGCCATGGCGGCGAGCAGCGCGGCCGTCCGTCGGCGGGGCAGCCGCCCGGCGCTGTGCGGCGTGGAGTTGACCAGGCCGAAGACGGCGTGCGCGCGGGCCCGGTTGGTCGCGGTGTCCGAGTCGGGGTGCACCCGGCCCAGGACGTCGACCCACACCTCGACGTAGCGGCGCTGCAGCCGGCGCACCTGGGCGGCGTCGTCGTCGGCCAGCGAGCCGAGGTCGCGGTCGTGCACGGTGATCAGCGCCGGGTTGTCCAGCGCGAAGTCGACCTGGAAGGCGATCAGCGTGCGCAGCTGGGCCAGCGGGTCGTCCCCGGCGGCGGCCACGCGGGCGGTGCCGCCCTCCAGCAGCCGCTCGCTGATGCGCAGCAGCATCTCGGCGAGCATCGCGTCCTTGCTGGCGAAGTGCCGGTAGATCGCCGGCCCGGTCACCCCGACGGCCGCCCCGACGTCGTCCACGCCCACGGCCCGCGACCCGCGCTCGGCGAACAGCTGCGCGGCGGCCCGCAGGATCTGCTCGCGCCGCGACGGGCGGGCCGCGTCCGCGTGCAGCGCGGTGTTGACGTCCGTCACGGCGGGGATGTTAACGCTCGTTGACCCACCCTGTGAACCATGGTTAACATCCCGGTCGTGGACGCCCCCGTGCTGGCCCGCCGCCCCTCCGCTGACGCCGGGGCCGCGGCGCGCAACGCCGAGGCGCACGCCGGGCTCGTCGCCGACCTGGCCGCCCAGCTGCGCCGGGTGGCCGACGGCGGTGGGGAGCGGGCCCGCGAGCGGCACGTCGCGCGCGGCAAGCTGCTGCCGCGGGAGCGGGTCGACGCGCTGCTGGACCCGGGCAGCCCGTTCCTCGAGCTCTCGGCGCTGGCGGCGCACGGCATGTACGGCGGCGAGGCGCCGGCCGCGGGGGTCATCACCGGCATCGGCCGGGTCGCCGGGCGCGAGGTCGTCGTCGTCGCCAACGACGCCACCGTCAAGGGCGGCACCTACTACCCGATGACGGTGAAGAAGCACCTGCGCGCGCAGGAGGTGGCGCTGCACAACCGGCTGCCCTGCGTGTACCTGGTCGACTCCGGCGGCGCCTTCCTGCCGATGCAGGACGAGGTGTTCCCCGACCGCGAGCACTTCGGCCGGATCTTCTACAACCAGGCGACGATGTCGAAGGCCGGCATCGCGCAGATCGCCGCCGTCCTGGGGTCGTGCACCGCCGGCGGGGCGTACGTGCCGGCGATGAGCGACGAGGCGGTCATCGTCCGCGAGCAGGGCACGATCTTCCTCGGCGGCCCGCCGCTGGTGAAGGCCGCGACCGGCGAGGTGGTCACCGCCGAGGAGCTCGGCGGGGGAGACCTGCACAGCCGGGTCAGCGGCGTCACCGACCACCTGGCCGAGGACGACGCGCACGCGCTGCAGCTGGTCCGCCAGATCGTCGGCACCCTGGGTCCGCGCGCGCCCCGGCCGTGGGAGGTCGAGCCGGTCGAGGAGCCGCTGCACGACCCCGCGTCGGTCTACGAGGTGGTGCCGCCGGACCCGCGCACGCCCTACGACGTCCGCGAGGTGGTCGCCCGGCTGGTCGACGGCAGCCGGTTCGCCGAGTTCAAGCCGCTCTACGGGCAGACGCTGGTCACCGGCTTCGCCCGGCTGCACGGCCACCCGGTCGGGATCGTCGCGAACAACGGGGTGCTGTTCGCCGAGTCCGCGCTCAAGGGCGCGCACTTCATCGAGCTGTGCGACCGCCGGTCGATCCCGCTGCTGTTCCTGCAGAACATCTCCGGGTTCATGGTCGGCCGGGACTACGAGGCCGGCGGCATCGCCAAGCACGGCGCCAAGATGGTCACCGCGGTCGCCTGCGCCCGGGTGCCCAAGCTGACCGTCGTCATCGGCGGCTCGTTCGGCGCCGGCAACTACTCGATGTGCGGCCGGGCGTACTCGCCCCGCTTCCTGTTCACCTGGCCCAACGCGCGCATCTCGGTGATGGGTGGCGATCAGGCGGCCTCGGTGCTGGCCCAGGTGCGCCGCGACGGACTGGAGGCCCGCGGCGAGGAGTGGCCGGCGGAGGAGGAAGAGGCGTTCAAGAAGCCGATCCGTGACCGGTACGAGACCCAGGGGCACCCGTACTACGCCACCGCCCGGCTGTGGGACGACGGCGTCATCGACCCCGCCGACACCCGCACCGTGCTCGGCCTGGCCCTGTCCGCCTGCGCCAACGCACCCCTCGAGGAGGTCGGCTATGGCGTCTTCCGGATGTGAGCGGCGGATCGCCGCCGGCTCAGGCTCCTGCGACCGGTGGCGCGGTGGGGTCGGCGGCCTCGGCGGTGACCTCCCGGAGCACGTAGTCCTCGATCGTCTCGAGGTCGTGGGTGGACCGCTTCACGATGGTGAGCAGGTCGCTCATCTTGCTGACCTCCTCGATCTGCTCCTTGATGAACCACTGCATGAACTGGTCGGAGGCGAAGTCGTTCTCCCGCCGCGCGACGCCGATCAGGGCGTTGATCTGCTCGGTGACGCGCTTCTCCTGCTCCAGCGCGAGCGCGACCGGGGCGACGACGTCGGCGAACTCGTTGACCGGGGCGGGGATGCCCGGGATGCGGACGGGCGCGTCGGAGTCCAGCAGGTAGCGGACCATCATCATGGCGTGCTC
>DASQNB010000430.1:0-4883 GCA_035645175.1 Geodermatophilus sp. | reverse complement strand
GCTCTGGCCGGCCTTCTTCGGGTTCACGCCGCCGACGATCGCCGTCCCCGAGGCCAGCATGCGCTGGGTGTGCTTGCGCCCCTCGGAGCCGGTCATGCCCTGGACGATGACCTTGCTGTTCTCGTTGAGGAAGATCGACATCTCTGGTGTCCTGTCTCAGTAGAAGGACCCCGTCCTCCTCACCCCTCGCAAGCTCGGGGCGAGCCTCTGGACGGAGCCGGGAACCTTTAGGCGGCGGCGAGCTCGGCGGCCCGGCGCGCGGCGCCGTCCATCGTGTCCACCAGGGTCACCAGCGGGTGGTTGGCCTCGGCGAGGATCCGCCGGCCCTCCTCCACGTTGTTGCCGTCGAGCCGGACGACCAGTGGCTTGGTCGCCTCGTCGCCGAGCAGCTGCAGCGCGTGCACGATGCCGTTGGCGACCTCGTCGCAGGCGGTGATCCCACCGAAGACGTTGACGAAGACGCTCTTCACGGCGGGGTCGGACAGGATGATGTGCAGCCCGTTGGCCATGACCTCGGCCGAGGCGCCACCACCGATGTCGAGGAAGTTGGCCGGCTTCACGCCGCCGAACTCCTCGCCGGCGTACGCGACGACGTCCAGGGTGCTCATCACGAGCCCGGCACCGTTGCCGATGATGCCGACCTCACCCTCGAGCTTGACGTAGTTGAGGTCCTTCTCCTTGGCCGCGGCCTCGAGCGGGTCGGTCGAGGCGGAGTCCTCGAGCTCCTCGTGCTGCGGGTGCCGGAAGCGGGCGTTCTCGTCGAGGGTGACCTTCGCGTCGAGCGCGAGCACGGTGCCGTCGGGCGCCTTGGCCAGCGGGTTGACCTCGACCAGGGTGGCGTCCTCCTTGGCGAAGGTGTCCCACAGCTGGACGGCGATGGCGATCACCTGGTCGCGCACCTCGGCCGGGAAGCCGGCCGCGTCGACGATCTCGGCGGCCTTGGCGGAGTCGACGCCGGTGGTGGCGTCCACGGGGACGCGGGCCAGGGCCTCGGGACGCTCGACGGCGAGCTGCTCGATCTCCATGCCGCCCTCGACGCTGGCCATGGCCAGGAAGGTGCGGTTGCCGCGGTCGAGCAGGTAGGAGAAGTAGTACTCCTCGGCGATGTCACTGGCCTGGGCGACCATCACGCGGCGGGTGATGTGGCCCTTGATGTCCAGACCGAGGATGTCCTGGGCGCGGGCACGGGCCTCGTCGGCGTCGTCGGCGAGCTTGACGCCGCCGGCCTTGCCGCGCCCGCCGGTCTTCACCTGCGCCTTGACCACGACCGTCGTGCCGATCTCGCCGGCGATCGCCTCCGCCTGCTCGGGGGTCTCGGCTACGCCGCCGGGGAGCACGGGGACACCGTGCGAGGCCAACAGGTCACGGGCCTGGTACTCGAAGAGATCCACGAACAGGCACCGTAAACCCCGCCGGACCGGCGCCGTGCACCGGCGGTGGCGAGGTGGGCGGCATCACACCGCGGCTCCCCCGGTGGGGGTGGGGGCCGCCGCGCTCCGCCGTCACGACTGCCCAGGTCAGGGGCGGGGCATGGTCACCGGTCGGCCGCGCAGACCGCCGCCCGCAGCCAGTCGGCGATCTCACCCGGCGCGGCGTCCGGTGGGAAGAGCCGGTCCAGCCCGGGCAGGCCCGCGTCGGCCCCGCAGGCGAAGACGACGACGTCGTCCACACCCCGCTCGTCGAGGAGTGCGGCCAGCCGGACGAGCGACGCCGCGGCGTCGGCGGGCAGCACCGGCAGGCCGACGGCGTCGGCGTCCTCCTGGACGACGGTGTCGGCGAGCTGCTCCGGCGTCTGGCGGCGACCGGCGTGGACGACCTCCATCCCGGCGTCGCGCAGGCCGCGGGCGACGGTCATGGTGGCACGGTCCTCGCCGTCGTCCCCCGGCGTGGCGACCACCACCCGGATCCGCTCCCGGCCGGGCGCGTCCGGCGCCGTCACCGGGCAGGAGCCCGGCGCAGCCGCCAGGCCAGCACCGTGAGCGCGACGTAGCCCACGCCGGCCAGCAGCAGCCCGACGCCGGGCAGCGTCCACTCCAGCTCGTCGGAGACCACCGCGTCCCGCAGCCCGGCCAGCCCGGCGGCGAGGACGACGACGGCGATGGCCAGCAGCCCGCCGACCGCGGCCAGCCGCGGCCGCAGCGAGGGGGCCAGCACCGAGCAGAGGACGACGGCGCCGGCGAGCAGCAGTCCGCCGAGCAGCGCCAGGCCGGGCCGCTCGAGCAGCCCCTGCGGGCCCTCCTGCTCGACGACGACCTGCAGCCCGGTCGTCGGGTCGGTGACGATGCGGTCGGGCAGGTCCGCGGCCGGCAGCACCAGGCACAGCACCGCGCCGACCCCCAGCAGCACCGCGCCCCCGGCGAGCGCCGGGCGGGCGGGGTCCAGCGCGCCGGCGTCGTCCATGACGGTGCGGCCCCAGGCGCCCACGGCCAGCACGCCGGCCAGGACGGTGAGTGCGAGGGCGACGGCGCCGAGCACCCACCCGGGTCCGACGTCGACCGAGCTGGTGAGCACCCGCTGACCGGCGATCACCTCGATGCCCGGCCGGACGGTCGAGGTGCGGGCCCGGTAGAGCTCGATCAACAGCAGGCCCAGGGCCAGTCCACCGCCGACCCCGGCGAAGGCGAGGCCGAGGCGGGGCACCCGGCCGAGCGCGAGCCCGCCGCCGACCGCCACGGCGGTCAGCGGCACCGGCAGGCCGGCGAGCAGGCTGCCCGCGTCGGCGGACTGGGAGACCGCCGTCCCCCCGACGACGAGGTAGGTCGGGAGGAGGCCGAGGACGCCGGCCACGCCGGCGAGGACGAGCAGCACCCCGGTCAGGCGCGCGACGAGCGGCGGGTCGCCGACGACGAGCCCGTCGACGGGTGTGACGGGGGCCGGCTGGGACGGGCGGCGCGGCCCGGCGCGGCGGGCGGCCGGGCGCGTCGTCCCTCCTGCCGCCCGGGACGAGCGGTCGCGGGTGGAGCCGTCGCGGGCGACCACGGTCCCCCCTTCCTCTCGGTCACGAACTGGACTCGACGCGTGGTGTCGATGTGACGAACATCACACGGCCGCTTTACCGTCAGGTGAACAGGGCATCCCCGGGTCGTCGTCGACCCGAGGAGCAGCCCGGTCGGCGGTCTCGGACGGGGAGGAACGATGCTGTCACCCAGCGACCCGGAGTCCGACCCAGCGTCGCACACCGACGCGGTCGGACCGGGAGCGCCACGGCACCCGGTGCGCTCGCTGATCACCCGTTCCGCACTGACCGGCGGTATCGCCGAACTGGCGCTCGTCGGGGCGCACATGCTGATGTACCCGCTGGGCACCCGAGCCGAGCGACTCCGGCCCGACCTCCGCCGCCGTCCGGGGGAGCAGCCCCCCGCGGTGCGTGCCCTCTTCGCGGCCGACCCGCTCGCCGCCCGCGTCCCCGTGGTCCTCGTGCACGGCCTGATCGACAACCACTCGATCTTCGCGGTGATGCGGCGCAGCCTGCGCCGCCGCGGGTTCACCTCCGTCTGCTCCTGGAACTACAGCCCGTTCCTGACCGACGTGGCGCGCGGCGCCGCCGACCTCGGCGAGCACCTGCAGCGCGTCTGCGAGCAGACCGGGCACGAGCGGGTGCACGTCGTCGGGCACAGCCTGGGCGGCCTGCTCGCCCGCTACCACGTGCAGCGCCAGGGAGGTGACCAGCACGTCGAGACGCTGGTGACGCTCGGGACGCCGCACCAGGGGTCGGTGCTGGCGCACCTGCTGCCCACCCCGCTGGTGCGCCAGCTGCGGCCGGGCTCGGCGGTGCTGCGGGAGCTGGCCGAGCCGGCGCCGGGCGTGCGCACCCCGGTGACGGCCGTCTACAGCGACCTCGACCAGGTGGTCGTCCCGACCAGCGCGGGTCGGTGCGACCACCCGGACCTGCAGGCCCGCAACGTGCTGGTCCGCGGGGTCGGCCACATGTCGCTGCCCTTCCACCGGGGCGTGCTCGACGAGGTCGCCACCACCCTGGCCGGCGTCCGTCGGCCGATCCGCACCGCCTGCCCCGCGCCGGCAGCTGTCGCCTGAGCCCCTCCTCTCCCGCCCGCCACACCAGTCCGGTGCGGCGGGCGGGCGTGCGTCGTGGCGCCGTCACACCCGTCCCACGGGCACCACCGGGCGCAGACACCTCGACCAGCGGTGTCGCAGGGCATCGGTGGGCTGACTGATCGTTACGGTCCGATCACGGCACCGGTACCCACCGGCAGACGTCCCCGGACGTCCCCGCCGTCGTCACTCCCCCGACGGGCCGCCCTGCGGTACCCGCTCGGAGACCGCTCCCGAAGAAGGTGCCCCGTGATCCGCTCGACCGGCCCCGCGCTGCTGGAGCGACCGCGCACCGACCGTGAGCCCGCCACCGCCGACGTCCCTGCCGCACCCACTGCCGCCGACGCCGTCCCCGCCGTCGTGGTGGACGACGGCGCCGACGCACCGGCCGCCGACGCTGTCGAGCGGCCCGCCCCCGGACCGCGCCGCCGGCTCCCCCGTCCGCCCGGCCGGCGCGGCCCGATGTGGCTCGCCGCGCTGGTCGCCGGCGCCCTCGTCGCCGCGCTGCCCAGCACCCTGGGCACCGACTCGGCCGGGCTGTCGGTCAGCGCGGCCGACTACGGCCTGGGCGTCGCCTCCGACGTCGGCTTCAGCGGCGACATGGAGGACGCCGGCGTGCGCCGCGGCATCACCGAGGCCGAGGCGCAGGCCCGGCTCGGCGAGCTGGCCGCCTCCCGCGCCGCCCGCGAGCCGGAGACCGTGCTGCCCACGCAGGGCCGGCTCACCACCTGCTTCTGCATGCGCTGGGGCACCATGCACTACGGCATCGACCTCGCCGGGCCGCTGGGCACGCCGATCCTCTCGGCCACCGACGGGGTCGTCGTCCGCGC
>DASQNB010000429.1:0-1741 GCA_035645175.1 Geodermatophilus sp. | reverse complement strand
TCTTCACCACTCGCGACGGCCGGCTCGAGCGGGCCACCGGCTACCCGCCGCACCCCGAGCGCTTCGCCGCCCACGGCTTCGACCTGCCCGCGCTGCTCGACGACTCGCGGTGGCGGGGGTGACCGGCGCTCTCCTGGGGCTGCTGCTGGGCGTCGGGCTGCTGCTCGTCTGGCGCAGCGGACCGCGCGCCCCGCAGCGCCGGCGTCGCTCGCGAGGGCCGTCCCGGCGGCAGCGGCAGTTGGCCGCGGCGGGCCTGACCGGCATCAACGCCGCACAGCTGGCCGCTCTCCAGGTCGCACTGGGCCTGCTCGCCACGGTCGTCGTCCTGCTCACCACGGGCACCGTGACGGTGAGCCTGCTCTTCGGCGCCTTCGCCGCCGCGCTGCCCGTCGTCCAGGTGCGCCGGCTGGCCGTGAAGCGGCGGGCGGACCTGCGCGAGGTGTGGCCCGAGGTCGTCGACAACCTCGCCTCCGCCGTCCGGGCCGGGCTGTCGCTGCCCGAGGCGCTGTCGGCGCTGTCGACCCGGGGGCCGGAGGTGCTGCGCCCGCCGTTCGCCCGGTTCGCCGCCGAGTACCGCTCCAGCGGCCGGTTCGGCGAGTGCCTCGACCGGCTCAAGGACGACCTGGCCGACCCCGTCGGCGACCGGATCGTGGAGACGCTGCGGGTGGCCCGTGAGGTCGGGGGCAGCGACCTGGGCCGGGTGCTGCGCACGCTGGCCTCCTTCCTGCGCGAGGACGCCCGCGCCCGCGCGGAGCTGGAGACCCGGCAGGGCTGGGTGGTGCAGGCCGCGCGGCTGGCCGTCGCCGCGCCCTGGGTGGTGCTGCTCCTGCTGGCCACCCAGTCCGCGACGCTGGAGGCCTACGACTCGCCCCTGGGGACGGCGATCCTGCTCGGTGGCGCGGCGGTCTGCCTGGCCTCCTACCGGCTCATGCTGCGGATCGGCCGGCTGCCGCAGGACGTGCGGGTGCTCCAGTGAGCGAGCTCGCGAGCTCACGCATGGGCACAGCAGCGCCGCCAACGCGGCAGGCGAGCGCCAGCGAGGAGGACTCGTGAGCGCGTCGCTGGCGGGGATGCTGCTCGGCCTGGCCGCGGCGGTCGGCGTGCTGCTGGTGGTCACCTTCGCGCCGCCGTTCCGCTCGGTGCGCCTGGTCGACCGCTTGGCGCCCTACGTGCACGACACGCCACCGCCGTCCCGGCTGCTCGGGACGGTGACCGAGGCCGGCCTGCTCACCGCCGCCCGCCGCCTGTTCGGCCCGGTGGTCGCCGACGGCGCCCGCGTCGTCGACCGGGTCCTCGGTGGTCGGACGGCGGTGCGCCGCCGGCTGGACGCGCTGGGCAGCGACTCCGGCGTCGAGGACTTCCGCGTCGAGCAGGTGGTGTGGGGCGGCCTCGGGCTGCTCGGCGCCGCGCTGCTGGCGACGGTCGGCTCGCTGCTCGCCGGGGACGTCAACGTGCTGTCGGTGGCGCTGCTGTGCGCGGCCGGCCTGGTCGGCGGCGTGCTCGGGCGCGACTGGTGGTTGACCCAGCAGGTGCGCCGGCGCGAGGAGCTGCTGCTGGCGGAGTTCCCCGTGGTGGCCGAGCTGCTGGCGCTGGCGGTGACCGCGGGAGAGAGCCCGACCGCGGCCATCGCGCGGGTGACCCGGCTGTCCGGCGGCGAGCTCGCCCGCGAGCTGGGCGCGGCGCTGGGCCGGGCGCGGGCCGGGGTGCCGCTGGCCGAGGCGCTCCAGCAGGTCGCCGACCG
>DASQNB010000428.1:0-5996 GCA_035645175.1 Geodermatophilus sp. | reverse complement strand
GGCCGCCGCGGCACACGCAGGGGAGCACACATGGGCGCGATCAGGGTGCACGAGTTCACCACCGTCGACGGGGTCGTCGACGCACCGATGTGGACGATGGACTACGGGTTCCCCGACGACCTGGCCGCCTCCATCGAGGCGCTCACGGCCCCGGCGCAGGGCATCCTGCTCGGCCGGACCACCTTCGAGATGTTCGCGCCGGCCTGGTCGACGCGGACCGTCGAGGACGACCCCGGGGCGCCGTTCTTCAACGACACGACCAAGTACGTCGTCTCCTCGACGCTGACCGACGCCGGCTCGGTGTGGCGCAACTCCACCGCCGTCGGCGGCTACGACACCGGCCGCATCCGCGAGCTCAAGGAGCAGGGCGACCTCTACGTGAGCGGCAGCGCGACGCTGGTGCGGGCCCTGGTGGCAGACGGTCTGGTCGACGAGCTGCACCTGTTCGTCTACCCGGTCGCCGTCGGCTCGGGCATCCGGCTGTTCCCGGAGGGCGGGCCGCGGACGCCGCTGTCCCTGCTCGGGGCGGAGGGTCTGAGCAACGGGGTGGCCCACCTGACCTACGGCCCGGCCACCGCCTGACGACGGCCGGGTGAGCATCGCAGCGAGCCCTGCGAGCGAGGAGCGGAGCCCGGCGCGGATGGGGGCACCTCCCGCTTGCGGGGGACAGGCCGTGGGGACCGCCTGACCGGGAGACGACGAGAGGCCCGGGTCCGACGGACCCGGGCCTCTCGTGCGTGTGGGCGATACTGGGTTCGAACCAGTGACCTCTTCGGTGTGAACGAAGCGCTCTACCACTGAGCCAATCGCCCGTGCAGCAGTCATTCTGCCAGACGGTCAACGCCAGAGTGGCACCCACCCCGGCATCCAGTCCGGGACGCCCATCAGGTGCAGCACGACGACCAGGACGCCGTAGACGAAGGCCGTGGTGGCCAGCGCCACGGCGGCGCGGACCCACACCCGCTGCCGGCCCAGCCACTCGGTCCACGCCCGGACGTGCCGCCGGGTGAAGTCCAGCAGCCGCTCGGCCCAGGTGAACTCGGTGGCCAGCAGGAAGAGCCCGGCGATGACGGTGAGCCAGCCGGGACCGGGCAGCGGGATGGTGACCAGCCCGAAGGCCACCACCAGGCCGCCGACGGCCCCGACCGCCAGGCGGTAGGTGTGCTCGAGGGGACGCCGCGCGGCCAGCCGCCGGCGCCAGTGCGTGTGGGCTACGCGCTCGCGCAGGCTGCGGCCGCCCGCCTCGGCGGCGTGCGCGCCGACGGCGCGGGGCGCCGGGCCAGTCGGCTGCCCGGCACCGGACCGGACCCCCGTCTCCGGACCGCTCAGCTCGGCACCTCCCCCTGCGCCATGACGTCGGTCGGCTCCGCCGGAGCCTCGCGGCCGGGCTCGAGGCTCACCGCATAGCCGGTGTAGGCGTCCAGCCCGGGCGCACCGGAGCCTACGGCCCACAGGGCCGGCTGCGGGGACGTGACGTCGAACGTGCCCAGCGGCACGGGCGAGCCCGCACCGGTCCCCCACACCACGTAGGTCTGGTCCTGCACGTCGTTGGGCGCCAGCCCGTGCGGGACCACCTGCACCTGGTCCTCGCGGGCGACGACGGTGGCGACGGTCACGCCGTCGGCCGACAGCGGCGTGATGGTGGCCTGACCGGGGGTCAGCAGCGCGTCCACCACCTGCGCCTGCTCGGCAGCGGTGGCCTGCGCCTCGTCCCGCGCCGAGCTGAGCACCACGTTCCAGGTACCCAGGGCCAGGACCGCCGCGACGCCGGCCGCCACGAGGGCGGTGGGCAGCACCCGGCGCCAGTTGGGCTGCGGATCCACGGAGCCCAGCGGGAACGGCGCCCGGTGCGCGCCCGACGACCCGACCTCGGGCCGGCGCTCGGGGACCGGGCCGTCCGGGACGACGGGCGGGACCGGTCGTCCCGTCCGGTCGCCGTCCCGGCCCGGTGAGGGCAGCTGCTCGACCTCCTCCACCGCCGCCCGCAGCCGGTCGCGCAGGCGCTCCGGGGGGTCGGCCGCCGGCAGGTCGCCGGCCAGGGCGCCCATGACGTCGGTGGTCTCGGCGACGGTCTGCCGGCACCGGGGACACGTGGGCAGGTGCGCGGCGAAGAGCTCCTCGTCCTCCGGCTCGAGCGCGTGCAGCGCCCAGCCGACGGCGAGCTCGTCGAAGGCCTCGTGCTCCCCGCGCCGCGGGTCCAGGGGCGCGCTCACCGGCTCGTCCCGTCGGCCGGCGCGGACTCCCCGAGGGCACCGCCGCGGGCGGCACCGGCGGCGCCGCCGAGCTCCTCCCGCAGCCGGCGCATCCCGGCGAGCATGCGCGTCTTCACCGTGCCCAGCGGCGTGCTGGTCAACGCCGCGACCTCCCGCTGTGTGTAGCCGCCGTAGTAGGCGAGGGTGAGCGCCTCCCGCTGGGGCGCCGGCAGCGCGCTCAGCGCACCGCGCACCTGCTCGGACACGACCCGACTCCAGGCCTCGTCCTCGACGTCGCGGGTCGACGTCGGGGTGGACAGGGCCAGGTCCTCCTCGGCCCGGGTCTGCCGACGGCGGTGCGACTCCTCCCGGCGGACGGCGTCGACGGCCTTGTGGTGGACCATCGCCATCAGCCACGAGGAGAACGAGCCGCGCCCCGCGTCGAAGGCCCCCGGATCACGCCAGACGCTGAGGAAGACGTCCTGCACCACGTCCTCGGCCAGGACCTCGTCGGCGAGGATCCGTCGGGCGAGGGCGAAGGCCGGACGGCTGTACCTGTCGTAGAGCTCGTCGACGGCTCCCCTGTCCCCCGCACGGATGCGCAGGACGAGGTCGGCGCCCGCGGGGCCGTCCCCGACGCGCCGTGCCGGACTGCTCACGAGCCCCATCGTCACACGCGGTCTTCGCAACAGGTCGCCGACGCGGTTCAGGTGTGCTCGGAAGGGGCACTCAGCGGAGCGAAACGCCCGGAGGCCACTCGGGCGTCGCCTCGATCAGGGAAGGTCGCGTCCACGACATGATCAACCGCGCCACGCCCGGGTACACCTGCCCCACGACGTTGCACCTGGTCGGCCCGCAGTCGTGGACCGAGGTCCCCGCGCTGCTCAGCTACGAGGTCAGCGACCCGTTCGCCGTGCGGATCACCTTCGGCGACAGCGCCGAGGAGGACGGGATCTCCTGGCTCGTGGGCCGCGACCTGCTGCAGGCCGGCCTGGAGCGGCCCGCAGGCGAGGGCGACGTGCGGCTGTGGCCGTCCCGGACGTCGGGCGACGTCCTCTTCCTGCACCTGCGCGCGCCCTCGGGCGAGGCGCTGTTCGAGGTCTCCCGCGGCACGGTCGCCGGCTTCCTGCAGCTGACCGCCAACGTCGTCCCCTTCGGCGAGGAGTCCTCGGTCCTCGAGGTGGACGGCGAACTGGCCGCCCTGCTGTCCAACGGCGGGGCCGACCCGACGGGTCGCTGACCTCCGGAGGGACCCCTCGTGAAACCCCTCCCCGGGGTCGGGTATGGTTCTCCCTGCACGACAGCAACGCGGACGTGGCTCAGCTGGTAGAGCATCACCTTGCCAAGGTGAGGGTCGCGGGTTCGAATCCCGTCGTCCGCTCGGAACCTCGGGCGCTGGTCGCGAGACCGGCGCCCGTGTGCGGTGGAGTGGCCGAGAGGCGAGGCAACGGCCTGCAAAGCCGTCTACACGGGTTCAAATCCCGTCTCCACCTCGGCCCCGCCGGGTGCGGTGGAGCGGACCGGCCGACAGGCCGGACCGGGCGATTGGCTCAGTGGTAGAGCGCTACCTTGACACGGTAGAGGTCACTGGTTCGAACCCAGTATCGCCCACAGCGAGAGAGGCCCGGGTCGGTTGACCCGGGCCTCTCGCCGTCCCGGGACGTCACCGACGGCCCTGCCGTGACCTCCGCCCCGGTCCCTCCTGGCCGGCACCGGGAGGCGACGGGCCGCCGGTCCTCCACAACGGCGGTGGCGGAGCGATCGAGGCGGTCAGCGCCCGCACGCCGGGCCTCGCGGACGGCAGCATCGTCGGGCACGGGGCGAGTGCGTCGTCAGTCGAGGGCAGGCGCGACGCGCTCGGCCCAGAACCGGTCGACCTGCGCCTCGAGCTCCTCGACGGTGCCGCTGTTGTCCAGGACGACGTCGGCCACGGCCCGGCGTTGCTCGTCGGTGGCCTGGGCGGCGATCCGCGCGCGGGCGTCGTCCTCGGACAGCCCCCGGCCGACCAGCCGGCGGACGCGCGTGGCCGGGTCGGCCTGCACGACCAGGACCAGGTCGTAGGAGGCCGCCTGCCCGGTCTCCACGAGCAGCGGCACGTCCTGCACCACCACCGCCTCCGGCGGCGCCGCGGCGACCAGCTCGGCGGCGCGGGACCGCACCAGCGGGTGCACGATGCCGTCGAGCCGGCGGCGCGCCTCGGGGTCGGCGAACACGACCGCGGCCAGGGCCGGGCGGTCGAGGGCTCCCTCGGCGGTGAGCACCCCGGCTCCGAACGCCCCGACGACGGCATCCAGGCCCGGCGTCCCGGGCTCCACCACCTCGCGGGCGATGCGGTCGGCGTCGATGACGCGCGCGCCCCGGGCGGCCAGCAGGCCGGCCACGGTGCTCTTGCCCGATCCGATCCCGCCGGTCAGCCCGATCCGCAGCACGCACGGACAGTAGCCAGCGCACGAGCGACGATCACGGACGGGTAACACCCGCCCGTCGTGTCCGGCGCGTCGCTCCAGTCACATGCGTCCCATGGGCAATTCTTCCCCCGGCGATCTCCCCCGCCCAGAGAGGCAGAACCGACCATGTCCCGTCCCGCGCACGCCGCCCCCTCGTCGACCCCCGCCGCCGTCCGGCGCGGCCCCGGTCGGCACCGGCTCGACCGCCCGACCGGCGTGCGGTGCTCGGACCTGCCCATGGTCCGCGAGCGCATGGAGCGCGCCGGCGCAGCCCGCCCCCGCAACGCCTTCCTGCGCTGGCTGTCGGCGACCGCCCCGGCCGGCCGGCACACGTGGCAGTTCCTCGCCGACTCCGGTGGCCGCCCGCGCACCGCGTTCGCGATCATCCTCAGCCTCTGAAGGAGGACCCCCTGTCGCGGCCCCGTCCCGGGTCCCGCCCTGAGCCTGCGAAGGGTGGGTAGGACGGGGTCCTTCAAGGGGCCGCACAGTCGTCCCTCCACGGGGATGGGAGGGACGACCGAGGCCCGGGACCCCGCGGGGTCCCGGGCCTCGGCCTCAGGTGGTGCTGTTCAGCTGTGCTGAGCGGGGATCACTCGCCGCCGGCCAGCTTGGCCCGCAGCGCGGCGAGCGCCTCGTCGCTGGCGAGCGTCCCGCCGGAGGTGTCGCCGGTGGTCTCGACCTCGCCGCCGCTGGAGTAGTTGCCACCGGCCGCGGCCTCGGCGTCGGCCTCCTTGGCCGCCGCGATCTGCTTGCGGTGCGCCTCGTAGCGGGCCTGGGCCTCGGCGTACTGCCGCTCCCACGTCTCGCGGGCCTCGTCGTAGCCCTCGAGCCACTCGCCGGTCTCGGCGTCGAAGCCCTCGGGGTAGATGTAGTTGCCCTGATCGTCGTAGGACGCGGACATGCCGTAGGCGGCCGGGTCGAAGTTGTCCTCGTCGCCGACGACGCCCTCGTTGGCCTGCTTGAGCGACAGCGAGATCCGACGGCGGTCGAGGTCGATGTCGATGACCTTGACCAGGATCTCGTCGCCGACCTGCACGACCTGCTCGGGGATCTCCACGTGGCGCTCGGCCAGCTCGGAGATGTGCACCAGACCCTCGATGCCCTCGTCGACGCGGACGAACGCACCGAAGGGCACCAGCTTGGTGACCTTGCCGGGCACGACCTGGCCGATCTGGTGGGTCCGGGCGAACTGACGCCACGGGTCCTCCTGCGTGGCCTTCAGCGACAGCGAGACCCGCTCCCGGTCCAGGTCGACGTCGAGGACCTCGACGGTGACCTCCTGGCCGACCTCGACGACCTCGGACGGGTGGTCGATGTGCTTCCAGGACAGCTCGGAGACGTGCACCAGGCCGTCGAC
>DASQNB010000427.1:0-2155 GCA_035645175.1 Geodermatophilus sp. | reverse complement strand
TCGCCCGCGGGCTGGTGGCCTACGACGCCCGCGAGCTCCCCGCGCTCTTCGGCCGCAAGACCAGCGAGCTGGACCCGGAGTACCAGCGCGAGATCGTGCACCGCGACGAGATGGTGCTCATCCGGCGCTCGTCCCTGGGCTGAGCCCGGTTCAGCTCGGGAAGACGAACCGGGTCGAATCCGCGGGGTAGGACGTCCACGCCAGCACGCGGACGGGGTCCAGCGCGAGCGCCTCCGCGAAGGCGGCCGCATCGGCGCCGTACTCGGGGTACTTCGCGCGGGACTCCTCCGCCAGCCGCCGGGCCAGTGCCGGGTCCGGCCGGGCCGGTCGCACGCGGCCCTCGACGACGACGGCCCGCTGGGGGTCCGGCAGGTGCATGGCGACCTGCGGGCGGTCGCGGGCGGTGCGGACGTGCACCGCGTCGTCCCCGCCGCCGTGGTACCAGACGTCGTCGAGCCACAGCCCGTCCACGGGGACGACGTGCGGCCGGCCGTCGGCCCGGCAGGTCACCACCCAGTACGTCCGCGCCGCCGCCAACCTCGCCCGGACCGCCGCCCAGTCGAGAGTGGTGGTCGGCGTGCCGTACCCGGTGGGGAGCCGGAGTGGCTCCGCGCGTGGCTCCATGGCGACCTCCCGCCGTTCACCTGGCCGTACCCGCACTGGGAGACTGCCGACCGTGACGATCCGTCCCATCCGCGAGCTCGGTGACCCGGTCCTCCGCACGCCCGCCGACGAGGTGCGCAGCTTCGATCGTGAGCTGGCCGCCCTCGTCCGCGACCTGGAGGACACCGTCACCGACCCCGGCCGGGCCGGCGTCGCGGCCCCGCAGATCGGCGTCGGACTGCGCGCGTTCTCCTACAACGTCGACGGCGTGATCGGGCACGTGGTGAACCCGCGGATCGTCGAGCTGTCCGAGGAGACCCAGGACGGCGACGAGGGCTGCCTGTCCATCCCCGGCATCTGGGCGCCCACCGTGCGCGCCCTGCACGCCGTCGTGGAGGGCTTCGACGTGCACGGCGAGCCGGTGCGGTTGGAGGGCACCGGCCTGATGGCCCGGGCGCTGCAGCACGAGGTCGACCACCTCGACGGCAAGGTGTTCCTCGACCGGCTCGCCGGTGACGCCCGCAAGGCGGCGCTCCGCGCCCTGCGCGAGCGCGGCTGACCGTGCCGGGCCTGCAGCCGGCGACCCTGACCGGCGACCTGGTGACCCTCGAGCCGCTGCACCCCGACCACCACGACGAGCTGGTGGCCGCCGCCTCGGACGGCCGGCTGTGGGAGCTCTGGTACACCTCGGTGCCCACGCCGGAGACCATGCGCGCGGACGTCGAGCGCAAGCTCGCCGAGCAGGCGGCCGGGTCCAGGCTGCCGTTCGTCGTCCGCCGCAACGCCGACGGCGCGGTGGTCGGGGCGACCACCTACCTCGACGTGGACCTCGCGGTGCCACGGCTGGAGATCGGCTCCACCTGGACCGCCCGCTCCGCGCAGCGGACCGGCGTGAACACCGAGAGCAAGCTCCTGCTGCTCACCCACGCCTTCGAGACGGTCGGCTGCCGGGCGGTCGAGTTCCGCACGCACTGGCACAACCACCCGTCCCGGACGGCGATCGCCCGCCTCGGCGCCGAGCAGGACGGCGTGCTGCGCAACCACCGGCGGCTGCCCGACGGGTCGCTGCGGGACACCGTCGTCTTCTCGATCCTGGACACCGAGTGGCCCGCCGTCCGCGCCGGGCTGCGCTCCCGCCTGGCGCGGCCTGCCGGCTGAGCCCCCGTACGGTTGCCGCCGTGACCGACCTCGCCACCCGCGCCCGCACCTTCCTCGACCTGCACACCGCCCCGGAGATCCTGGTCCTCGCCAACGTGTGGGACGTCGTCTCCGCGCAGGTGGTGGCCGCGACCGACGGCGTCCGCGCCCTGGCCACCGCCAGCCACGGCATCGCCGCGACCTTCGGCTACGAGGACGGCGAGAACATCCCGCTCGACCTGCACCTGGACATGGTCGGCCGGATCACCGCCGCCGTGGACCTGCCGGTGAGCATGGACCTGGAGGCCGGCTACGGGGACCCCGGCGAGACCACCCGTCGCGCCATCGAGAAGGGCGTCGTCGGCGGCAACCTCGAGGACCAGATGAAGCCGCTGGACGAGGCCGTGGCCGCCGT
>DASQNB010000426.1:0-2317 GCA_035645175.1 Geodermatophilus sp. | reverse complement strand
ACCACACCGCTGGCCGGCCGGGCCGGGATCCGCCGCAGCGAGATGGACAGGTCCTGCTCCGGGACGTCGGCCTGCAGCCGGGCCAGCCGGATCGCCAGCGCGGACAGCACGGCGACCGTGACCCGCTCGCCCGGGCAGCGGTGGCCGGTGCGCGGGTCGCCACCGCCCTGGGGCACCAGCTCGAAGGCGCCGACCTCGCGGCCGAGGAACTGCTCGGGGCAGAACACGTACGGGTCGTCCCACAGGTCGGGGTCGTGGTTCTGTCCGTAGAGGTCCAGCAGCACCATCGAGTGCTCCGGCACCCGCTCGCCGTCCCACTCGACCTCACGGGGTGCGCGCCCGCCGATGAACGGCGCGAACGGGTAGAAGCGGCGCACCTCGTCGGCCCACGCCTCGGCGAACGCCGGGTCGCCGGAGGCCAGCCGGTCGCGGTACTGCGGCCAGCGGGCCAGGGCGTGCCCGGAGAAGGCGAGGAACCAGCTGATCGCCACGGTCGGGCGGATCACGTTGAGCACCTCGACCGCCGCGGTGCGCGGGTCCAGCCGCTCGCCACCGGCGTCGCGGTGCCCGGCGACGACGTCGACGACCGACCCCGCGGGCACCGTCGCTGCGCCGCTGCGCACCTCCTCGACCAGCCGGGCCAGCCACGCCTCGCGGCGGCCCCGGGCGCGACGGGCCCGCCAGTGCCGCGGTCCGGCGGTGGCGAAGCCGTCGACCATCGCGGTCAGGTCGCGGGCCACCGACGACACCTCGCCCTCGGCCACCGGGACGCCGGCCCAGTTGCACACCGCGCGGGTGATCACCTCGGCCGCCACGTCGAACAGCACGACCTCGTCGCGGGCCACCCACCCCGGCACCGCGGCGTCCCAGGCGACCGTGGCCCCCTTCACCAGCGTGGCGATCCGGTCGTCGTCCATCAACAAGGACACGAACATCGCCTTGCGCACGCGGTGCGCCTCCCCGTCGAGGGTGTGCACCGCACCCTTGCCGAACAGGGTCCCCTGCACCGGCTCCGGGATGGCGTGCGACCGGCGCACGTGGTCCTCGTCGTAGAGGAAGCGGGCGGCGTCGGGGCCCTCGATGCCGAGCACGGGCAGGCCGCCGAGCCGGGCGGCGACGGTGCGGCGGCCGCGAGCCCGCCGGCCGTCGGGCAGCCAGCCATAGCCCTTGGCGAGCAGGAGGGGGCTGTTCTCGAGTCGGGGTCGGCGCACCCAGGCCCCCTGCCCAGGCCGCGGCCTGCTCACACAGCCGGCTCACGCGGGACGGCGGCCCCTCTGCAGGTTCCCGCCGCGAGCCTGGTGACGTACTGGAACGGCCACCCTCCAGGGTCCCGTCGGCCCCGTCCCGCGGCCCTCCTGCAGGGTCCCGCCGCGAGCCTGCGAGTGGCGGGGGGCAGGAGGGTCCTTCTGCTGAGCCCGTGAAGGGTGGGGAGGACGGGGTCCATCCACGAGGCGTGGGGGGAAGGGTGGTCCTCTCTCAGCCGGGGCGCTGCTGCTGCAGGCGGTCGTCGCGCGGGGCGCTGGCCTCGTCCGGCGGCGCCGGCTCGCCCGCGGTCGGCCCGTGGGAGCCCAGCCGCCGCAGCAGCGCGGCTACCTCCCCGACCGCCGAGGACGACGCGCCCTCGGGCACCGCGCACTCCACCTGCTGCAGCGCCGCGGCGAGGGTCCGCTCCTCCTCGGAGAGCATCCCGCGGTAGGCCGGGTCGAGCAGGTAGCCGGTGGGCGGGGTGGACAGGCAGCCGATGCAGTCCAGCAGCACCTCCAGCAGCCGGGCCGCCTCGGCCGGCGAGGTGTCGGCCGGCGCGATCGCCACCGTCTGCACGTCCTGCTCCCACAGCCGGGCGCGGGCCGGGTCGTCGGTCAGCGCCAGGACGGTGCCGCTACGCCGCCGCGGTGCCGCGCCGGGGGCCTGGATGGCGGTGCGCACCTGGTGGGCGATGCGGATCAGGTCGTCGTCCTGCATCGACGTGCCGACGAAGAGCACGTGCCGGGTGAGCAGCAGCGAGTGCAGCACCCCGGCCAGGGCGGCGCGGGTGTCGCCGAACTGCAGGTACTCCTCGCGGGTCAGCACGACGCTCTCGGGGTGCGCGGCGTCCCCGTGCAGCTTGAGCAGCCAGGGCCGGCCGGGGACGGCGTCGTCGAAGGGCAGCACCGAGAGGTCGCGGCCGATGTCGGCGGCGGCGAGCTCGACCAGCGGGTCGTAGTTGGTGGTGACGAACTCCTGCACCGGGAGGTCGGCGATCAGCGCGTGCGCCAGCGCGTAGTGCCCGGGCCCGAACCGCTCCTTGACGAAGGCCTCCAGCTGCTCGCGGCCGAGC
>DASQNB010000425.1:0-2213 GCA_035645175.1 Geodermatophilus sp. | reverse complement strand
GGGACGCCGTTGCTGGCCCCGGAGTCGCGCGACTGCGTCCGCGCGGCCACCGC
Source organism: Geodermatophilus sp. (assembly GCA_035645175.1). Lineage (GTDB taxonomy): Bacteria > Actinomycetota > Actinomycetes > Mycobacteriales > Geodermatophilaceae > Geodermatophilus. Next base: position 2,160 of record DASQNB010000425.1, on the reverse strand, counting down.
CCTCTACGGCGGCATCCTCACCGAGATCGAGCGCGCTGACTTCCAGGTGCTCGACCGCCGGGTGCGGGTGTCGAAGCCGCGGCGCCTGGCGGTGTTCGCCCGCCGGCTGACCGCCGCCCAGCTGGCCAGGGTCCGGGTCAGGGCCGCCGGGCCGGACCGCCGGTCCTCGACCGGGGCGTAGGCGGCCCGTAGAGCATCAGAACGCCAGCGCCTGGGCGCGCCGGGTGACCTCGCCGTGCCGGTCCCCGCGCAGCGCCTCGACGGGCGTGCCGGGCAGCGTGTCGTCCTCGCGGAACAGCCAGTCGAAGACCTCCTCGTCGCTGTACCCGCCGTCCTTGAGGACCGTGATCAGGCCGGGCAGGTGCTTGAGGACGGCGCCGTCCTGGAGGAAGTCGGCCGGGATCCGGCTGTTGCCGCTGCCGGGCACGGCCATGAGCCGGTGCTCGCGCAGCAGCTGCCGGACCCGGTTCGGTGAGACCCCCAGGACACCGGCGACCTCAGCGGGGGTGAGCGTCTCCATGACGTCCGAGCCTATGACCCGGCGGTCCGCCGTTCGCCGTCCCCCGGGACGCCGTCCGGCCCCCCGGCCACCGGATACGATGGGGTGGGGCCGTGACTGGCGCTGCACAGGTGGACCACCACCGGGGAGCGGCCCGCACCACCCCGCCGGGCGCCTGGGCACCCACTCGTCGTCCCTACGCGCTGGAGCCCTGCCATGACCGACGCAACCGCCTCCTTCGACGCCGCCACCGCCTCGGCCGCCTACCGCAGTGCCCTGCAGGTCATCGGGGCGGTCGAGCCCCGGGTGGCCGACGCGATCAGCGCGGAGCTCGCCGACCAGCGGGCCTCGCTGAAGCTGATCGCCAGCGAGAACTACGCCAGCCCGGCCGTGCTGCTCACCATGGGCAACTGGTTCTCCGACAAGTACGCCGAGGGCACCATCGGGCACCGCTTCTACGCCGGCTGCCAGAACGTCGACACCGTCGAGGCGCTGGCCGCCGAGCACGCCCGCGAGCTGTTCGGCGCCCCGCACGCCTACGTCCAGCCGCACTCGGGCATCGACGCCAACCTGGTCGCCTTCTGGGCGGTGCTGGCCTCCCGGGTGGAGTCCCCGGCGCTGGAGAAGGCCGGCGTCCGGCACGTCAACGAGCTCACCGACGCCGACTGGGCGGCGCTGCGCCGCCAGCTCGGCGACCAGCGGATGCTCGGCATGTCCCTGGACGCCGGCGGCCACCTGACCCACGGCTTCCGGCCCAACATCAGCGGCAAGATGTTCGAGCAGTCCTCCTACGGCACCGACCCGGAGACCGGGCTGCTGGACTACGACGCCGTCCGGGAGCGGGCCCGGGAGTTCCGGCCGCTGATCCTCATGGCCGGCTACTCCGCCTACCCGCGCCGCGTCGACTTCGCCCGGATGCGGGAGATCGCCGACGAGGTGGGCGCCACGCTCGTCGTCGACATGGCCCACTTCGCCGGCCTGGTGGCCGGGAAGGTGTTCACCGGCGACTTCGACCCGGTACCGCACGCGCACGTCGTCACGACGACGACGCACAAGTCGCTGCGCGGTCCGCGCGGCGGCATGGTGCTGGCCCAGCCGGAGTACGCCGAGGCCGTCGACCGCGGCTGCCCGATGGTGCTCGGCGGCCCGCTGCCGCACGTCATGGCCGCCAAGGCGGTGGCCTTCGCCGAGGCCCGGCAGCCGGCCTTCGCCGGGTACGCCCAGCGCGTCGTCGACAACGCCGTCGCCCTCGCCGAGGGGCTGACCCGCCGCGGCGCGGACCTGGTCACCGGCGGCACCGACAACCACCTGGTGCTCATCGACGTCTCCGGCTTCGGCCTGACCGGCCGGCAGGCGGAGTCCGCGCTGCTGGACGCCGGGATCGTCACCAACCGCAATGCCGTCCCGGCCGACCCGAACGGTGCCTGGTACACCTCCGGCATCCGGCTGGGCACCCCGGCGCTGACCACCCGCGGCTTCGGGGCGGACGAGTTCGACCGCACTGCCGAGCTGATCGTCGACGTCCTGTCGCACACGACGCCGACCGCCACCCGCGACGGCTCGCCGTCCAAGGCGAGGTACGCCACGGCCGACGGTCTGGCCGACCGGGCCCGCTCCGCGGCCGCCGAGCTGCTGGACCGCCACCCGCTCTACCCGGGCCT
>DASQNB010000424.1:0-13533 GCA_035645175.1 Geodermatophilus sp. | reverse complement strand
GTCGGCGACGCCCCGACCTCGGTCGCGGTGCTGCCCGACGGGTCCCGCGGGTACGTCACCAACCTCAAGGAGGGCACCCTCAGGGTGCTCGACCTCGACGGCTGACCGGGGGTCCGGCCGGGGAGGGTGAGCCGCTCCCGCTGAGTTGATCATGGGGTCGTCGCCCGCGTACACGCTGTCGTGTGCGTGTCCCGGAGCAACGACCCCATGATCAACTCAGGAGTGGTCGGGGGACGCTGCTCAGGACAGGTGGTGCACCTCCTGCAGCCGGTAGACCGGGGTGGGGATCCCCTCGTACCGCGCCTTGAGCTGCAGGGCCAGGTACAGCGAGTAGTGCCGCGACTGGTGCAGGTTGCCGCCGTGGAACCACAACCCCGGCTGCTGGGTGGGCTTCCACATGTTGCGCTGCTCGCCCTCCCACGGCCCCGGGTCCTTGGTGGTGTCCGAGCCCAGGCCCCACACCTTGCCGACCCTGTCGGCGACCTCCTGGCTGATGAGGTCGGCCGCCCAGCCGTTCATCGACCCGTAGCCGGTGGCGTAGACGACCAGGTCGGCGGGCAGCTCCGTGCCGTCCTGGAGGACGACGGCGTCCTCGGTGAGGTGGTCGACCTGCCCGTGCGCCAGCTCCACCTCGCCGTCGGCCACCAGCTCGGCGGCGCCCACGTCGATGTAGTAGCCCGAGCCGCGGCGCAGGTACTTCATGAACAGGCCCGAGCCGTCGTCACCCCAGTCCAGCCAGAAGCCGGCCTCCTCCATGCGGCGGTAGAAGTCGGCGTCCCGCTCCCTCATCTGCTCGTAGAGCGGGATCTGGAACTCGTGCATGATCCGGTACGGCAGCGAGGCGAAGGTCAGGTCGGCCTTCTCCGTCGTCACCCCGGCGGCCACCGCCTGCTCGGAGTAGAGGGCGCCGAGGCCGACGTCCATGAGGCTGTCGCTCTTCACGATGTGCGTCGACGTCCGCTGCACCATCGTGACGTCGGCGCCGACCTCCCACAGCGCGCCGCAGATGTCGAAGGCGGAGTTGTTGCTCCCGACGACGACGACCTTCCTGCCCGCGTACTCGTCGGGGCCCGGGTGCGCCGAGGAGTGGTGCTGCTCGCCGCGGAAGACGTCCTGGCCGGGCAGCGTGGGGACGTTGGGCTTGCCGGACATGCCGGTGGCCAGCACCAGCTGCCGCGGGCGCAGGGTGAACGGTTGGCCGTCGCGCTCGACCTCGACGGTCCACTCGCCGGTCTGCTCGTCGTAGGACGCCGATCGGGCCACGGTGCTGCCCCAGTAGGGCACCTCCATGACCTTGACGTAGGACTCGAGCCAGTCGCCGATCTTGTCCTTGGGGGCGAACACCGGCCAGTTGTCCGGGAACTTCAGGTAGGGCAGGTGGTCGTACCAGACCGGGTCGTGCAGGCAGAGCGACTTGTAGCGGCTGCGCCACTGGTCACCGGGCCGGGCGTGCTTGTCGATGACGAGCGCGGGGATGCCGAGCTGCCGCAGCCGGGCGCCGAGCGCGATGCCGCCCTGCCCGCCGCCCACGACGAGCACCTCCGGCTGGGTGGTCACCCCGAGGCCGGCCTCCTCCTGCTCGCGGCGCTCCAGCCAGGTGAGCCGCTCCTTGTTCGCGCCGTGCTCGGCGCCCATCGGCCGGCGCCCACCCAGCGGCTCCTCGTGGCCCTTGAGCTCGTAGAGGGTGGTCAGCAGCGTGAACGCCTTCGTGCCCTCCTCCTGCAGGCGGAGGTGCCCGCGCCCGCGGCCGACGGCGGTCTCGAACTCGATCCAGGCGCTGACGACGCCGTCGTCCTCGGTCGGCTCCTCGCTGGTGCGGAAGCCGCTCGGGTCGGTGCGGTCCAGGGTCGCGCTCAGCAGGTCGCGGACGCCGTCCGGGCCCTCGACCGTGGTGATGTTCCAGCTGAACGCGATGAGGTCCCGCCAGAAGCTGGTGGCGGCGAACATCCCCGCCGCGCGGTCGACGTCCCGGGCGGTGAGCGCCTCCTGGAACGCGGCCAGCCAGGCGTCGGTGCGTTCGACGGGGGAGCCGGTGGGGGCGGGGCGTTCGACGGTCTGGGTCATGAGGGCGCCTCCTGCGTCGTCGCGGGCGGGTTCCGGGCGTGTCGGGGGTGGGGTCGCCGTCAGCAGACCCGCCCGGCGGCCCGACCGGGAGGCGTTGCAGGGGGTTGCACGGCATAGGGTCGTGGCGCAGGTCACACGGAGGAGCCGCCCATGACCGTCGTCCAGAGCGCCCTGCCGCCCGGGGCCGACCCGCGGGTGCACACCCGCCTGCTCGCGCGGGTGCGCGCCGCGGCCCTCGCCGGCGGCACGCCGCCCGCGGCGCCCCGGCCGGTCATCGGCGCCTCCTGGCGCCGGCTGCGCGGCAGCGGCCTGGACCCCTCCTCGGCGCCGGACGTCGCACCGCTGGACGGCGCCGAGCTGGAGCGCCGCCGGGTCGAGAGCGGCCTGGCCCCGCTGCTGCCGCTGCTGCGCGAGCGGCTGCTCCCGGTGGCCCGGGACGCCGGGCAGGTGCTGATCGTGGGGGACGCCGGGTGCCGGGTGCTGTGGCGGGAGGGCGGCGCCGCGGTGCGCCGGCGGGCCGACCGGCTGGGCTTCGTCGAGGGTTCCGCCTGGGCCGAGGACGTCGTCGGCACCAACGCCATCGGCACCAGCGTGGTGGTGCGGGCGCCGCTGCAGGTGCACGCCGCCGAGCACTACGCCGAGGGCCACCAGCCCTGGACCTGCGCCGCCGCGCCGCTGCGCGACCCGGTCACCGGCCGGGTGCTGGGCGTCGTCGACCTGTCCGGCCCGGCCTCGACGGTGCACCCGTGCACGATCGCGCTGGTCGACGCGGTCGTCGCGCTGGCCGGCCAGGAGCTGTCCCGCGCGCACGTGCGGCACGTCGAGCGGCTGCGCACGCTGGCCGCGCCGATGCTGGCCCGGCTGACCGGCCCGGCGCTGGTCGTCGGCGTCGACGGGTGCACCGCCGCCGCGACCGGCCTGGCCGCCCCCGACCGCGTCGCGCTGCCCGAGGAGGTGCACCCCGGCCCGGTGTGGGTGCCGGCACTGGGCCGCTGCACCGTCGAGCCGCTGCCCGGCGGCTGGCTGCTGCGCCCGCACGGCCCGGGGGACGACGACCGGCCCGCCGGGCTGGTGCTCGACCTCGCCGGCCCCCGCCCGCAGGTGCAGGTGAGCGGGGCCAGCGGCAGCTGGACGGCCGGGCTGAGCCTGCGGCACGCCGAGATCCTGCTGGCCCTCACCCGGCACCCGGCGGGGCGCTCGGCGGCGGCGCTGGCCGCGGACCTCTTCGGCGACCCGACGCGGACGGTCACCGTGCGGGCCGAGGTCTCCCGGCTGCGCCGCACGCTCGGGTCGGTGCTGCTGACCCAGCCCTACCGGGTCGACGAGGACGTCACCGTGCAGGTGCGGCTGCCGGCGCCGGTCGCCCGGCTGCTCCCCGCCTCGACCGCGCCGCTGGTCGAGCGCCTGCGCCGGGGCTGAGGGAGGACCCCCTGCGCCCCACCGCTCGCAGGCTCGCGGCGGGCCCCTGCAGGGGGCCGGGTCACCAGAGCGACAGCGAGCGGCGCAGGATGCCGGCGGCGTCGTCCTCGGTGACCTCCTTGGGCGCGGTGGCCAGCAGCCGCTGCTGCTTCATCGTGCCGTCGACCAGGTCGGGGACGTCACCCTCGTCGTAGCCGACCGCGCCGAGGCCGTTCGGGATCCCGATGTCGCGCATCAGCGCGGTCAGCACGGTGGGCAGGAACTCGGCCGGGTCGCCGGTCAGCTCGGCGGCCGGGTCCAGCAGCCGGGCGGCGCGCAGGTGTCGCTCGGGGTCGGCGTCGAAGGTGAACCGGAAGGCCTCCGGCGCGGTCAGCGCCACCGACATGCCGTGCGGGACCATCGGCTCGTCGGCCGGGTAGTCCTTGGGGTGGAAGTCCTTGACCCGCCCGGCGATCGGGTAGGCGTTGGCGTGCGGGATGTGCACGCCCGCGTTGCCGAACCCCAGCCCGGCGAAGGTCGCGGCCATCGCCATCATCCCGCGGGCCTCGGTGTCCTCGCCGTTCCGCACCGCGGTGCGGAACGACCCGGCCAGCAGCGACAGCGCCTTCTCCGACCACATGTCCGCGATCGGGTTGGCGCCGTTGTACGGCACCCGCTCCTCCGGGCGCTTGTGCTCGTAGGTGGTGTAGGGCCGGGCGGTGTAGCTCTCCAGCGCGTGGCAGAGGATGTCCATCCCCGAGGCCGCGGTGACCCCGGCCGGCTGGGTGCGGGTCAGCGCCGGGTCGACGACGGCGAGCGTCGGCCGGAGTCGGACGTGGCTGATGCCGGTCTTCACCTTCAGCGAGAGGACGTCGAGCACGCAGATCGTGGTGCTCTCCGCACCGGTCCCGGTCGTCGTCGGGACGGCGACCAGCGGGTGGAGGGGGTTGACCGGGGCGCGACCCTCGCCGACCGGCTTGTTGACGTAGTCCATGAGGTCGCCGGGGTTGGTGGTGAGCAGGTTGATCGCCTTGGCGGTGTCGATGCTCGAGCCGCCGCCCACGGCGACGATCGCGTCCCAGGGGCCGTGCTCGCGGGCCCAGTCGACGGCGGACCGCATGCTCTCGTCGGTCGGCTCGACGTGCGCGCCGTCGAAGACCCGCGCCTCGATGCCGAAGCCGGTCATCTGGTCGGCGACCCGCTGCGGGTGGCCGGTCGCGGCCACGCCCGGGTCGGTCACGACGAGGACCCGCTTCGCGCCGGTCTGGCTCAGGTCGTAGCCGATCTCGTCGGAGGCGCCGGGGCCGAACTTGAGCTGTGGCGCCCCGTAGGTGAAGACGCTCTCGGGGTTCGCGGGGGAGTAGCTGGACGCTGCCATGGGGGAGGCCCCTCCTCGATCGACGCTGGCCGGGTCGGGTGCTGCGCTGGGCAGTCTGGCGGTCCGGCGGGGCGCCGTGCAGGGCGGGGGGTGCGGCCACCCCCCGCCCGGCCGGGTCACTCGGTCGGCGGCTCGTCCTTGCCCGACTCCTCGGCCTCGTCGGCCTCCTCCTTGGTCCTGTGCACCGCGCCGTCGGCGTGTTCCGGCGGGCCGTAGACGGTGTAGAGGACCAGCGGGTTCGGGCCGGTGTTGACGAAGTTGTGCTTCGCCCCGGCGGGGACGACGACCAGGTCGCCCTGCGCCACCTTCTTCTTCGACCCGTCGATCCGCGCCTCGCCGGTGCCGCTGACGAAGGTGAGGATCTGGTCGATGCCCTCGTGCACCTCCTCGCCGATCTCACCGTCCGGCGGGATGGTCATGATGACCAGCTGGGTGTTCTTGCCGGTCCACAGCACGCGGCGGAAGTCGGCGTACTTCTCCGCCTCGGTCGCGATGGTGTAGTGGATGACGGACGCCATCGGGGGCTCCTCTCCTCGGTCGTGCGCGGGTCTGTGCGGCCGCGGCCCGGTCGGGCCCGGCGGACGACGTCCCTCCTGCCCCCCGCCAGCCCCGGTCATTCCTGCCCCGCCCGACCGGCCGGCCGCGGCTCCGTCCAGGGTCCCGCCGGCCCCGTCCCGTCCCGCGCCTCGCCTCGCCTCGCCTCGAGCCTGTGAAGGTGGTGAGGACGGCGGCCCCGTCCAGGGGCCCGCCCTGAGCTCGCGAGGGGTGGGGAGGACGGGGTCCTCTCTCAGCCGCGGCGCTCCAGCAGGCCGACCAGGACGGCGGCGGCGACGTCGGCGTCCTCGGTGAGCCGGTCGGCCTGACCGCGCTCCACCCGGGCGAGCATCAGCTCGTGGATGCCGCCGACCGCGGCCAGCACGAGGTCCTCGCCGACCGGGCGGACCTCGTCGGGGAAGCGGGCGGCCAGGTCCCCGGCGGTCTCGCCCAGCAGCGTCACGTAGCGGTCGAGGACGCCGCGCCGCAGCGCCAGCCCGCTGCGGCCGGCCGCCTGCACCTCCACCAGGACCGCCCAGGCGACCTCCGGGCCCGAGGAGAGCGCGGCGAGCAGGGCCGAGACGGTGGCGTGCAGCCGGTCCCGCCACGGGACCCCGGCCGCGGGGGCCTCCTGGGTGCGGCGCAGCTCGTCGAGGACCCGGTCCGTCGCCCGGGAGACCAGCTCGAGGAGGCAGTCCTCCTTGTCCCGGAAGTGGGCGTACAGCACGGTCTTCGACACCCGGGCCTCGCGGGCGATGTCGGCGACGGTCGTGGCGCGGTAGCCCTTCCGGGCCGTGCAGGTGGCCAGCGCGACGAGGATCCGGCCCCGGCGCGGCGCGTCGTCCACGGTGGGGTCGTCGCCGAGCTCGACGAGACCGCCCACGCCGCCGACCGTACCGGCCCCCGCCGGCCCCCGGCTCGCACGGGCGCACCCCGTGGGGTCTGCGGCCCGTGCGGACGGGGCACACCGGTGCGGTGACCGATCTCACCGGCGGAGCGGGAAGGGACGGCGACTCCCCGGACGTCGTCCTCAGGGTGACCCCGACCGCCACCCGCCCGACGGTTCGCGCCTACGTGGTGTGGCTGGTCGCGCTCGCCGCCTACGCCGTCGCCGTCTTCCACCGGGCCTCCCTCGGCGTCGCCGGGGTGCAGGCCCAGGAGCGCTTCGACGCGGGCGCCTCGGTGATCTCGCTGTTCCTCGTGCTGCAGCTGGTCGTCTACGCCGGCATGCAGGTGCCGGTGGGCGTGGCGCTGGACCGCTTCGGCTCGCGGCGGCTGATCCTGGCCGGGGCGCTCACCATGGCCGCGGGGCAGGCGGCGCTGGCGCTGGCCGGCGACGTGCCGACCGCGGTCGCCGCCCGGGTCCTCGTCGGCGCCGGTGACGCGATGACCTTCGTCAGCGTGCTGCGGGTCGTCGGCTTCTGGTTCCCCGGCCCGACGGTCCCGCTGGTCACCCAGCTGACCGGCATCCTCGGCCAGTTCGGGCAGATCGCCGCGGCCTACCCGCTGGTCGCGCTGCTGGGGTCGACGTCCTGGGAGGGCACCTTCCTCGGTGCCGCCGCGGTGAGCGTGCTCGTCGCCGTCCTGGTGGCCGTCGCCCTGCGCGACGCCCCGCCGGGCACCGAGCTCGCCACGCCGGCGGGGCTGGCGGAGGTACGGCACAGCCTGGCGTTGACCTGGCGGGAGCCGGGCACCCGCATCGGTCTGTACACCCACCTGGTCACCCAGTTCTCCGGCACCGTCTTCGCCCTGCTGTGGGGCTACCCCTTCCTGGTGCTGGGCCAGGGCCTGAGCCCGGCGACGGCGGCGGGCCTGCTGACCCTGCTGGTGCTCGTCGGCATCGGGGTCGGCCCGCTGCTGGGCCGGCTGTGCGGCCGCTGGCCGCTGCGCCGCTCGGACCTCGTCTTCACCATCCTCGCGGCGACCGTGACGATGTGGACCGTCGTGCTGGTCTGGCCGGGCCGGGCGCCGCTGTGGGTCCTGGTGGCGCTGGTCGTCGTCCTGGGCACCAACGGCCCCGGCTCGATGATCGGCTTCGACTACGCCCGTACCTGGAACCCCGCCGAGCGGCAGGGCAGCGCCAGCGGCGTGGTCAACGTCGGCGGCTTCGTCGCCTCGCTGCTGACCGTCCTGGCCGTGGGTGCCGTGCTCGACCTGCTCACCCCGGGCGGCTCGACGGCCTATTCGCTGGACGCCTTCCGCGCCGCGTTCGCCGTCCAGTACCTCTTCTGGGCGGTCGGGCTGGTCGGCGTGCTCCGCCACCGGCGCGAGCTGCGGGCGCGGCTGGCCCGCGACGGGGTCGTCCTGGTGCCGCTGGTCGCCGCCGTGAACGCCCGGCTGCACGGGCGCTCGGCCTACCACTGAGGAAGGACCCTCCTGCCCCCCACCCCTCGCGAGCTCGGGGCGGGCCCCTGCAGGAGGGCCGCCGTCCTTTCCATCCCTCGCAGGCTCGGGGCGGTGCCCTGGACGGGGCCGGGGCCCCTGCAGGGGGCCGTCTGCGACCACGCCTCGTGGCCGACCCGGTACGCAGGCGGCCGACGCCGCCGGGCGCCCCGCTGTGCCGGGGGCAGGGGACCTGCGCCGGGGACCGCCGTCTGGGAGCGTCCTGACGGCCGGTGGGGCTGAGCAGGGGGAGGCGCGGTGTTCCGACGCAACGAGATCCCGGTCGGCGGCGGCACGGGGACGGCGGAACCGCCGTCCCCGCCTCAGGAGCGCGCCGGCCGCCACTCCGCCGGGGACCTCGACGCACTGCTCGAGCCGCGGCCGCTGTTCCGCGGCGCGCTGCGCGGCTACGACCGCCTGCAGGTGGACAACTACGTCGCCTGGGCCGAGACCGAGCTGCTCGCCGTCCGGCGGGCCAACGACGACCTGCTGTCCCGCTACGGCGCCTGCTCGGCGGAGCTGGAGATCTCCCGCCGGCTGCTGGCCTGCTCGCCGGCCGGGCGCGAGCAGGTGCGCGCCTCCGAGCGGCTCGGGGAGATCCTGCGGCTGGCCGCCGACGAGGCCGCGCGGCTCACCGAGGCCGGTGCCGCCGACGCCGACCGGCTGCGCGGGGGAGCGCGGGCGGAGGCCGACGCGCTGCTGCGGCGGGCCCGCCAGGTCAAGGAGGAGGCCGTCGCCGACTGCGCCCGCATGCGGCGGGAGGCCGAGCAGGTGCGGGCCGAGGCGGCCGAGGAGCTGGCGCGAGCCCACGCCGAGGTGCGCCGGCTGACCGGGCAGCTGGACGAGGTGCTGCAGCTCCTGGCCGTCCCGCCGGCCGCCGAGCAGCCCGAACGCGCGCCGCTGGCCGGCTGAGCGGCTAGCGTCGGGCCCGACCGCAGGGCCCGAGCCGGAGGTGCGCGTGGACGTCGTCGTCGGGCTGGACTCCGGGACGACGGCGACGAAGGCGGTGACGGCGGGCGTCGACGCCCGAGTGCGCGACCTGGTCAGCGTCGGTTACCCGCTGCTGGTGCCCGGCCCCGGCCGCGCGGAGCTCGATGCCGGGCGCCTGCAGCAGGCCGCCGTGGAGGCGCTCACTGCGGTCGCCACCCTCGCCCGCGACCGCGGCGACCGTGTCGTGGGCATCGCCCTGAGCGCGGCCATGCACGGCCTGGTGCCCATGGACGGCGACGGTGCGCCGCTGGGCCCGGTGCTCACCTGGGCCGACGCCCGGGCCGCCGAGTGGGCGCAGGCGCTGGTGGCCGACGGGCGCGCCCCGGCACTGCACACGCGGACCGGCACGCCGGTGCACGCGATGTCCCCACTGGTGAAGCTGTCCTGGGAGCGGGCGCGCGACGCCGACCGGGTGGGCGGGACGCCGCGTTGGGGCGGGGTCAAGGAGCTGGTCGTCGCGGCGCTGTGCGGCGGACCGCAGGTGGTCGACCGGTCGTGCGCCTCGGCCACCGGGCTCTACGACATCCGCGCCGGCCGGTGGGACGACGAGGCGCTGGGGATCGCCGGCGTGCGGGCGGCCCAGCTCGGTGAGGTGCTGCCGACGACCGCGGTGCTGTCGGGCCTGCGTTCCGACGTCGCCACGGCGACCGGGCTGCCGGTGGACACCCCGGTCGTCCTCGGGGCCGCCGACGGGGTGCTGGCCAACCTCGGCATCGGCGCGGTGCGGCCCGACGTCGCCGCGGTGTCCCTCGGCACCAGCGGCGCGATGCGGGTCGTCGTCCCCACGCCCACCGTGGACCCCGGCCGCCGGCTGTTCTGCTACGCGCTCACCGACGACGCCTGGGTGGTCGGTGGAGCGATCAACAACGGCGGCTCGGTGGTGCGCTGGGCCTCGCAGGCGCTGGCCGTCCACCCTGGCGAGGCCGAGCCGCACGGCGAGGCCGCCGACGAGCTCGACGCCCGGCTGCTGGAGGAGGCCGCCGGGGTGCCCGCGGGCAGCGCCGGGCTGCTCTGCCTGCCCTACCTGCTCGGCGAGCGGGCGCCGTGGTGGCGCTCGGGCCTGCGCGGGGCCTACATCGGGCTGCGCCGCGAGCACCGCCGGCCGCACCTGGTCCGCGCCGCGGTGGAGGGCGTCTGCCAGCAACTGGCGCTGGTCCGCGACGCGTTCGCGGCCACCGATCTACCGGTGCGCGAGGTGCGCGCCACCGGGGGAGCGGTCGCCTCGCCGCTGTGGGTGCGCACGCTCGCCGCCGCCCTCGACCTGCCGGTGCGGGTCGCCGACTCCCCGGAGGGCACCGGCCTGGGCGCCTGCCTGCTCGGGCTGCACGCCCTCGGTGCGCTGCCCGACCTGGACGAGGCCACCGAACTGGTCACCGTGCACGATCCCGTGGAGCCCGACCCGGCCGACGCCGCCGTCTACCGGGAGCTGCGGCCGCTGGTCGAGCGCTCCACCGACGCGCTGACCGACGTGCTCACCGCGCTCGACGCGCTGGACGGCACCCCGACCGACCCCGTCTGACCCCTGGAGGAGACCGTGCCCGAGGTCGAACCGGTGCTGGGCGCCGGCCCGCTGCTGCTCATCGCGGCGGCCGCGGTCGGCGTCCTGCTGTTCCTGATCATGAAGCTGAAGCTGCACGCGTTCCTCGCGCTGGTGCTGGTCAGCCTGCTGGTCGCGCTGGCCACCCGGATCCCGCTCGAGGACGTCGTCACCACGCTGACCACCGGCTTCGGCTCGACCCTGGCCAGCGTCGCGCTGCTGGTCGGTCTCGGCGCGATGCTCGGCCGGCTGCTGGAGCACAGCGGCGGGGCGCAGGTGCTGGCCGACAGCCTGATCCACCGGTTCGGCGAGCAGCGGGCGCCGCTGGCCCTCGGCGTGGCCGCCTTGCTGTTCGGCTTCCCGATCTTCTTCGACGCCGGACTGGTCGTCTTCCTGCCGCTCGTGTTCACCGTGGCCCGCCGGCTGGGCGGCTCGCTGCTCACCTACGGCCTGCCGACCGCCGGCGCCTTCGCGGTCATGCACGCCTTCGTGCCGCCGCACCCCGGGCCGGTCGCGGCCGCCGAGCTGATCGGCGCCGACATCGGCCTGGTGCTGGTGTTCGGGCTGATCATCGGTCTGCCCACCTGGTACCTCGGCGGCTACCTGTTCGGCCTGTGGGCCGGCCGCCGCTACGACGTCGCCGTCCCCCACATCCTGGACGACGACGCGCCGCGGCCGGCCGATGACGCACCCGACCCGTCGGTGGAGGGGACCTCCCCGGGCATCGCGTCCACGGGCACGGCCTCGACCGGTGGCCGGCGCACGGAGACCGCGACCCGGCCGGCACCGCCCGGCTTCGGCACGGTCGTCGGCATCCTGCTGCTGCCGCTGGTGCTGATCTTCCTCAACACCGGGCTGACCACGCTGGCCACCGCCGGCGCGCTGGACGAGACCTCGCTGCTGGTGCGCACCGGCCAGCTGCTCGGCGCCACCCCGGTGGCCCTGCTCATCACCGTGCTCGTCGCGATGGTGGTGCTCGGCGTGCGGCGCGGGGAGAGCGGCGCCCAGGTCGAGTCGATCGTCAACAGCGCCCTCGGGCCGGTCTGCGCCATCATCCTGATCACCGGTGCCGGTGGCATGTTCGGCGGCGTGCTGCGGGCCAGCGGCATCGGGACGGCGCTGGCCGACGTCCTCGGGGACATCGGACTGCCGGTCATCGTGGCCGCGTTCGTCATCTCGGTGCTGCTGCGGGTGGCCCAGGGCTCGGCGACGGTCGCGCTGACCACCGCGGCCGGGCTCATGGCCCCGGTCGTCGAGGCCACCGAGGGGCTCTCGTCGGTGGACCTCGCCCTCATCGTGATCGCGATCGCCGGTGGGGCGACGGTGCTCTCGCACGTCAACGACTCCGGGTTCTGGCTGGTCAGCCGGTTCTTCCGGATGGACGAGAAGACGACGCTGAAGACCTGGACGGTGATGGAGACCCTGCTGGGCACCCTCGGCTTCCTCTTCGCGCTGGTGCTCAGCCTCTTCCTCTGAGCCACCTCCAATGCTGAGCCACCACGTCCGCTGACCCCCTCGCGCCGATCATGGCGCCGGAACCACCAGTGGGTCGCCAGGAGTGGTTCCGGCGCCGTGATCGCGAGCCAAGGGCGTGACGCCGAAGGCGGTGCCCGCGGCGGCGGACCCACCGGAGCCGGGCCCGCGGTGGCATCGTGACGCCATGGGACGCAGGTTCGGTCTTGTCGGCGCCGGGCTGGGCGCCCTTGCCGCGGTCGCCGCCCGCGACATGCTGCAGCGCGAGCACACCCTGTTGCGCAACTTCCCGGTGGTCGGCCACGCGCGCTACCTGCTGGAGTCGATCGGCCCGGAGCTGCGTCAGTACCTCGTGGCGGGCAACAACGAGGAGCGCCCGTTCACCCGCGACCAGCGGCGCTGGGTCTACGCCTCGGCCAAGGAGGAGAACAACTACTTCGGCTTCGGCACCGACAACGACCTCGAGTTCACCGCCGGCTACCCGGTCATCAACCACCGCACCTTCGGGCGCGCCGTGCCGCCGTCGACCCCGGCCTCGGCGCACGACGTGCAGCTCCCCTCGGCGAAGGTGCTCGGCGGGCCGCGCGGGCGCGCCCAGGCGTTCCGACCGGCGTCGGTCGTCAACATCTCGGCGATGAGCTTCGGGTCGCTGTCCGCTGCCGCGGTGGAGGCGCTCAACCGCGGCGCGGCACTGGCCGGCTGTCTCCACAACACCGGTGAGGGCGGCCTGTCGGTGCACCACCGGCACGGCGGGGAGCTGGTGTTCCAGCTCGGCACCGCGTACTTCGGCTGCCGCGACGAGCAGGGCCGCTTCGACCTCGCGCGGCTCAAGGACCTCGTGGCCGGGGCCCCCGTGCGCGCTCTGGAGATCAAGCTCAGCCAGGGAGCCAAGCCCAGCCTGGGCGGCGTCCTGCCGGGTGCGAAGGTCTCGGCCGAGATCGCCGCCGCGCGCGGCGTACCGGAGGGCGTGGACTGCATCAGCCCGTCGCGGCACGCGGAGTTCTCCGACACCGACAGCCTGCTCGACTGGGTCGAGCTGCTCGCCGCCGAGACCGGCCTGCCCGTCGGCATCAAGTCCGCCGTCGGCGACATGGCGTTCTGGCACGAGCTGACCGAGCTCATGGCGACCACCGGCCGCGGCGTGGACTTCGTGACCGTCGACGGCGGGGAGGGGGGCACCGGCGCGGCGCCGCTCATCTTCACCGACTCGGTGTCCGTGCCGTTCCAGCTGGGCTTCGCCCGCGTCCACTCGGTCTTCGCCCGCGCGGGGCTGCACGAGCAGGTCACCTTCGTCGGTGCCGGCAAGCTCGGCCTGCCGGACAACGCGATCGTGGCCTTCGCGCTCGGCTGCGACATGGTCAACATCGCCCGCGAGGCGATGCTCGCGATCGGCTGCATCCAGGCGCAGAAGTGCCACACCGACACCTGCCCGACCGGGGTCGCCACGCAGAACCCCTGGCTGGCGCACGGCCTGGACCCGCAGCGGAAGTCGGTGCGGGCGGCGAGCTACATCGGGACGCTGCGTCGCGACCTGGTCAAGGTCGCCGAGGCCTGCGGCGTCGAGCACCCGGGGCTCATCGACTCCTCCTCGGTCGAGGTGCTCACCGGACGGACGGCGTCGACACCGCTGGGGGAGGTCTACGGCTACGAGCCCGGGTGGGGGCTGCCGTCCGCCGCCGACCGTGCCGAGATCGTCCGCATCATGACCGCCGGTGAGGAGCAGGGCGGATCGGCCACGCCCTCCCCGACCGCGCAGGACTGAGGGCGGCTACCCGGG
>DASQNB010000423.1:0-7469 GCA_035645175.1 Geodermatophilus sp. | reverse complement strand
ACTCGTGCTCGGCGGCGAACAGGCTCTCGGGCAGGACGACGTCGCGCACCGTCGCGCCGGGCGGCAGCGTGCCGGACTGGTCGAGGACACCGAGGGCGAGGTCGCCGCGGCGGGTGACCCGGCCGGAGTCGGGGTCCTCGCGGCCGGTGAGGACGCCGAGCAGCGTGGACTTGCCGCTGCCGTTGCGGCCGACCACGCCGACCCGCTCGCCGGCGGCGATGCCGAGCGAGACGTCGTCGAGCAGGACGGTCGTGCCGTGTGCCTTATGCACCCGCTCGAGGTTGACCAGGTTGAGGGGTGCGCTCATCACCCCCCAGTATCCCCGGCCCCCTCCCGGGCCCTGCCCCGAGCGTGCGAGGGGTGGGGAGGAGGGGGTCCTTCTACCGCCCGCACGAACGCCTGCGCGTCGTCCAGCCAGGGGAAGTGCCCGGCGCCCGGCTGCACGACCACCGAGGCGTTGGGGAAGAGACCGGCGTACTCGGCGGCGCGCTCGGGTGGGAGGGCGACGTCGACCTCGCCGGCGACGAGCAGCACCGGCACGGACAGGC
This sequence comes from Geodermatophilus sp., assembly GCA_035645175.1. Taxonomy (GTDB): domain Bacteria; phylum Actinomycetota; class Actinomycetes; order Mycobacteriales; family Geodermatophilaceae; genus Geodermatophilus. The sequence goes on along the minus strand of DASQNB010000423.1, from coordinate 6,921 downwards.
CGGCGAGGGCGGAGCGGACGACCTGCGGGTCGAACGCGCCGTCCGCGTAGTAGCGGGCCGCCGCGTCGGCGTTCCGCTGCGCTGCTGCCCGGGCGTCGGCCTCGCGCGCGGCGTCGTCCCACCGGCCGTACGTGAACGGGGTGATCGCCGTCCAGTCGGCCTCGGTGGCCTGCCCGGACCAGATGCGCTCGAACGCGGCGGAGGCGTCGGGGAACCAGGGCTCGCCGCGGCGCAGCTCGGCGACCCGCCGGCGGTCGTCGTCGGTGACCTCGACGCCGACGACCCGCGGGCTGGGCGTGACCAGCACGAGGCTGCCGACCCGGTCGGGGTGCCGGGCGGCGTAGAGCAGGGCCAGCGCCGCGCCGGCCGAGTGCGCGAGCAGGTCCAGCCGGTCCGCCCCGAGGTGCGCGCGCAGCGCCTCGACGTCGTCCACCTGCCGGTCGCACCGGTAGGTCGCCGGGTCCGCCGGGACGGCGGACTCCCCCGTGCCGCGGAGGTCCGGTAGCACCAGCGACCGGTGCGCGCTCAGCCCGCCGAGGTCGCCGAGGTAGGCGGAGGCCTGCATCGGGCCGCCGGGGAGGCAGACCAGCAGGGGTCCCTCCCCCGCCCGGGAGTAGGCGAGCCGGGTGCCATCGGGGCCGAGGAGGGTGGTCACACAGGGCAGCCTCGCACCCGCGCTCAGGCGAGGCGGGGGACCTCCACCGTGACGGTGTGCCTCTCGCTGCCCGGGCCGGAGGAGATGCCCTCGAACGCGGGACGTCGCCGTGGTCCCGCCCGCGGCCGAGGGTGACGTGCCGCTGGCCGATCTCGGTGGCGTTGGTCGGGTCGACGCCGCACCGGCCGCCGTCCCACCACTCCACCCTGGCGGGGAAACCTGGCTCCAGCGTGTGTCCCGCACGTCTCACGCCGTCAGCGGCGCGCCGCGTCGATGGAGTGCCTACACCGCCGACCTGCGCGTTCACGGGAACGCACCTAGCGTCGGGCCGGTGCGTCTCCCCCCGGTCCCCTGGTCGGAGGTCGAGCGTCGCGCGCGGACCGTCGCCGGCGGCCCGGTCACGCGGGCCGGTGGCGCCGACGACCTCACCGTGCGCGGCCTGGTGACCGACTCCCGGCTCGTCGCCCCCGGTTCGCTGTTCGCCTGCGTCCGCGGCGCCACCAGTGACGGCCACCGGCACGCCCCGTCCGCCGCGGCCCGCGGTGCCGCCGCCCTGCTGGTGGACCGGCCGGTCGACGCCGACCTGCCCCAGCTGTGCGTGCCGTCGGTGCGTGCGCAGCTCGGCCCGCTCGGCGCGCTCCTGGCCGGCGACCCGGCGCGGGCGCTGCGGCTGGTCGGGGTGACCGGCAGCAACGGCAAGACGACCACCAGCGCGCTCGTGCGCGGCGTGCTCGACGCGGGCGGGGACTGCACCGGCGTCGTCGGCACGCTCGGGGCCGAGGTCGGCGGCCGGTCGCGCAGCACGGCGCTGACCACGCCGGAAGCGCCCGAGCTGCACGAGCTGCTGCGCTGGATGGTCGACGCCGGCGCCCGGCGGGCGGTCGTGGAGGTCTCCTCCATCGCGCTGGACATGGGCCGCATGGACGGGCTGCGCTTCGGGGTCTCGGTCTTCACCGGCTTCGAGGAGGACCACCTCGACCACCACGGCACCCTCGAGCACTACTGGGCCAGCAAGGCGCGACTGTTCGAGGCGGGGCGGACCGCGGCCGGGGTCGTCGTCACCGACGACCCGTGGGGACGGCGGCTGGCCGACCAGGCGGCGGTGCCGGTGACCCGGGTCGGCTCGGAGAGGGACGCCGACGTGCGGGTGCTCGGCTGGCGGACCGGCAGCGGCGGCACCGAGGTGCTGCTGGGCGACGACACCGGCGGGCACCGCGTGCACAGCCCGCTGGTCGGCCGGGTGCACGTGACCAACCTGGCGGCGGCCTGGGCCACCGGCCGGGTGCTCGGCGTCCCGGCGGACCGGATCGCCGCCGGGCTGGCCAGGGTGGCCCCGCCGCGGGGTCGCAACACCGTCCTGGGCGGGGCGGGCCGCCCGCTCGTGGTCGTGGACTACGCGCACACGCCGCGCGCGCTGGCCGCGGCCATCGGCACCGCCCGCGACCTCACCGGCCCCGGCGGCCGGGTGCACCTGGTGCTCGGCGCCCGTGGCCGGCGCGACCGGTACAAGCGCCAGGGGCTGGGCGAATCCGCCCGGGCCGCCGACTGCGTGTGGCTCACCAACGAGGGCAGCCACGGCGAGGACCCGGCCGCGATCCGGGCCGAGCTGCGCGTCGGCCTGCTCGGCTCGACGGCGGGGCTGCGCACGGTGCCCGACCGGCGCGAGGCGATCACCGCCGCGGTGCGGGCCGCCGGGCCGGCCGACGTCGTGCTGGTGGTCGGCCGCGGCCACGAGACGCGGCTGCTGGACACCCTCGACCCCCGCGACGCGGTGCACCTCGACGACGCCGAGGTCGCCACCACCGCGCTCGACGACGCACACCCGCAGCACCACGACGACGAGCTGCGCGAACGCGCCTCCTGACCGCACCCGTCCCCGCGGCCCGGGCATCCCCCGGACGCCCGCCCGACGACGCGTCGAGCTCGGCGGTCTCGCACGCCTCGTGGCCCCCGACCGTGCGAGACCGGCGGTCTCGCCACTCGGGGGTGTGGCTACCGCGCCGTCGCCCGGGGCGCCATGCTGGCCTCGACCAGGAACCCGTGGAGGAGTCGTCCGTGTCCGTCTTCCCGCCCATCCCACTGGCCGAGTGGGCCGACACCAAGGACACCCTGCACCGGTTCCTGCAGGTCGTCGGCAAACTGCGGCTGGCCAACGCCCCGCGGCGCAACCACTGGTGGCACGTCCCGTTCCACCTCACCGGCCGGGGCCTCACCACCCGGCCGATGGGCTTCGACCCCGTCTTCGCCGTCGACCTGGACCTGGTCGACCACCGGCTGGAGGTCTCGGTGGCCGACGGCCGGCGGGCGTCGTTCCCGCTGCCGGGGCTGAGCGTGGCCGCGTTCTACCGGCAGCTGCTGGACACCCTGTCCTCGCTCGGCCTGCCGGCCACCGTCGAGCGCCCCGTCCCGTTCGACCTGGCCGACCGCACCCCGTTCGCCGAGGACGAGCAGCACGCGAGCTACGACCGCGCCTGGGTGACCCGCTACTGGCTGGTGATGGGCCAGGTGGCGCAGGTCCTCGAGGAGTTCGCCGGCCGCAGCTACGCCAAGACCAGCCCGGTGCACCACTTCTGGCACACCTTCGACATCGCCGTCACCCGCTTCTCCGACCGGCGGGTGGAGCAACCCGCGGAGGTCGACCCGGTCACCCGCGAGGCCTACTCGCACGAGGTGATCAGCGCCGGGTTCTGGTTCGGCGACGACCAGGTGCCCGAGCCGGCCTTCTACTCCTACACCGCCCCCGAGCCGCCGGGCCTGGACGGGGAACCGCTGCGGCCGGCCGCGGCGCGGTGGATCGAGAGCCGCGGCGCGCACCTCGCGCTGCTGCCCTACGCCGAGGTGCGGACGGCGGCCGACCCGCGGGCCGTCGTCCTCGACTTCCTGGAGAGCGCCTACGTCGCCGGTGCCCGCCGCGCCGGGTGGGACCTCGACGCCCTGCGCTGCCCGACCGCCCCGGAGTACCGGTGACCACCCCTCGGAGGCCCCGACCATGAGCAACCTCGACCGCCGCCCGCCCGCCCGTGAGCTGGGCGGGCTGGAGGGCACCGCCGCCGGTCCGGTGCTGGACCTGCTGCCGGGCAAGGAGGTGCTGCTCGGCGAGAGCACCCGCGTGCGCCGGCTGCTGCCCACCCTGGGCCGGCGGCTGGTCGGCGCGTGGGCGTTCGTCGACCACTACGGCCCCGACGACATCACCTCCTCCCCCGGCATGCAGGTGCCGCCGCACCCGCACACCGGCCTGCAGACGGTGTCCTGGCTGCTCGAGGGCGAGGTGCACCACCGCGACTCGCTGGGCAGCGACGCCCGCATCCGGCCCCGGGAGCTCGCGCTGATGACCGCCGGGCACGGCATCGCGCACTCCGAGCAGTCCCCGGCGGTGCACCCGCGGTTCCTGCACGGCGCCCAGCTGTGGGTGGCGCTGCCCGAGGCCGCCCGCGACACCGCACCGGCCTTCGCCCACCACACGTCCCTGCCCGGCTTCACCTCCGACGGGCTGACCGCGACCGTGCTGATGGGCTCGCTCGGCGGGGCCACCTCGCCGGGCACCGCGCACACCCCGCTGGTCGGTGCCGACCTCGACCTGGCCCCCGGCGCCGACGCCGAGCTGCCGCTGGAGCCGGACTTCGAGTACGCGCTGCTGGCCTCCTCCGGAGCGGCCGAGGTGGAGGACGCCCCGCTGGAGGTCGGCGCGATGCTCTACCTCGGCACCGGCCGCCGCTCGGTGCGGGTGCGCGCCGCCGAGGCCACCCGGTTGCTGCTGCTCGGCGGCGAGCCGTTCGAGGAGCGGATCGTCATGTGGTGGAACTTCGTCGGCCGCTCCGGTGAGGAGATCACCGAGTACGCCGAGCGGTGGAACGCCGAGGACGAGCGGTTCGGCGCCGTCGTCGGCTACGACGGCGAGCGGCTGGCGGCCCCGCCACTGCCGCCCGTGCCGCTCAAGGCCCGTGGGAGGGTGCGCTGATGAGCGTCGACGCGCGCATGATCACCTTCGTCGCCTCGCAGCACGCGGGTGTGCTCGCCACCCTCAAGCGCGACGGCCGGCCGCAGCTGTCCAACCTCTTCTACGCGTGGGACGACGAGCAGCAGCTGGCCCGCATCTCGGTGACCGCCGACCGCGCCAAGACCCGCAACCTGCAGGCCGACCCGCGGGCGACGCTGCACGTGTCGTCCGCGGACTTCTGGACGTGGGTCGCCGTCGAGGGCACCGCCGAGCTCACCCCGGTCGCCGCCGACCCGCACGACGCCACGGTCGAGGAGCTCGTCGGCTACTACCGGGCGCTCAGCGGCGAGCACGACGACTGGGACGCCTACCGCGCGGCGATGGTCACCGACCGCCGTCTGGTCGTCCGGCTGCGGCCCGAGCACACTTACGGACAGGTCCGCAGCTGAGGAAGGACCCCGTCCTCCTCACCGTGAGAGGACCTCGTCCTCCCCACCCTTCGCAGGCTCAGGGTGGGACCCGGGACGAGGCCTGCGGCGAGCCTCTGGACGGGGCCACGGGGCGGCTCTGTCAGCGCGACGTGGTGTCCTCGCCACGGCTGGTCGCGATGTGCTTGGCCGTGTCGAGGTAGTGCCGGAGACGGACCACCCGACCGGACTCGTCGAAGGTCCACAGGTGGATCTCCTCATCCGCGAAGCGTCCGCCGTTCGGCAGGGAGAACTCGGCCCGCACCTCGGCGACGACCTGACGCCCGTCACCGATGACGTCGAGCACGGCGAACTCGTGCGGCGTCCAGGTACCGACGATCGCGAAGAAGTCCGCCACCTCGGCGGGCCCCGAGCGCCGGGCCATGGCGGGTACACCCGCCCGCTGGGCCCAGTTGTCCCGCCAGTCCTCCCAGGCGACGTCCTCGGCGAGCCGGGCGAGGATGGCGGGGACGTCACCTCGGCCGAACGCGTCGTAGATCCCGGCGACGGTGGCCGCATTGCCGGTCGTCGTGCCCGTGCGGCCGGTGCTCGAGGTCATGGCTGGTCCCTCCGAGGCCCCGTGTGGTGCGGACCAGCCTGGCCGCCGTCCAGGGGGAGCGCAGCGGTCCTTCGGCCCGTCCGGCAGCGCCCCGGCCCGTGGATGAGGACCGCGGCGCCGGCCGGGGGACGCCGGCGCGCCCCCGACGCGCCGGCCAGGCCACTCCTCGCATCCGAGCGGCCCCCAGGAGGGGTCCTTCCACGGAGAGGGTCTTCGTTCAGCTGCCCGCCGCCGGCTGCATCACCGAGAACGGGGCACCCCACGGGTCCTCGACCACGGCGAAACGGCCGTACTCGGTGTCCATCGGCGCCATCGTCACCTTGCCGCCGCCGGACTCGACCGTGGCGACCGCGTCGTCGGTCGAGTCCACCGCGAAGCACGCCGTCCAGCCCTTGGGTGAACCGGGCTGGTGGCCGCCGAGGCCGCCCAGCATCCGCTCACCGGTGGCGAACGTCGTGTAGCCCTCGGCACCGGGGACCTCGGCGAAGGTGAACCCGAAGACCGCCGCGTAGAACTCGCGGGCGGCCGCCGGGTCGTCGACGGCGGCCTCGCTCCACACCAGCGACCCGTGCTCGTTGAAGATCCGGTAGCCGGTGTGCTGCCCGGACTGCCACAGGCCGAAGGCGTTGCCCTGCGGGTCGGCGGCGATGACCATCGTGCCCATCGGCCCGACCTCCATGGGCTCCACGACGACGGTGCCACCGGCGTCGCGGATGCGGGCAGCCGTGGCCGCGGCGTCGTCGGTCGCGAAGTACGTGGTCCAGCCCGGGGAGTCCCCCGGGTTCATCAGCGGGCCGAGGCCTGCGGCCTGCTCGCCGTTGCGGGTGGCGTTGAGGTACCCGCCGAACTCGGGCTCACCGCCGGTGAACTCCCAGCCGAACAGGCGGCCGTAGAAGTCCTTGGCGGCGTCGATCTCCGAGGCGCCGTAGTCGATCCAGCACGGGGTGCCGGCCGGCCACGGGGTGTTCCGAGTGGGCATCGCTCCTCCTCGTCGGGTGGGGGAGGACACCGTGCCACCGGGGACCGACAGTTCCCAGGGGTCGGTCGACGGAGATCAGAAACGCCCGCCGCCGGAGCGGCCCCGGCTGCGCGAGCCGCCGAAGCTGCCCGGACGCCGCCCACCGCCACGCGACCCGCCACCCCCGCCGAACCCACCGCCGCCGTACGTGCCGCCGTAGCCCCCGGCGCCGCCGCCTCTGCCGCCGAAGAGGATGCCGCCGAGCACCAGGCTGCCCAGGTCCACGCCGCCGCGGCCCCCGGCGTACCCGCCGGGCCCGTACCCGCCGCCCCCGTACCCACCGCC
>DASQNB010000422.1:0-3724 GCA_035645175.1 Geodermatophilus sp. | reverse complement strand
ACCCGGATCCGTCGGGTGATGCACTAGCATCAGGTGCGTGCGCACCACCCTGAGCATCGACGACGACGTCCTCGTCGCCGTCCGTGAGCGGGCCCGTCGGGAACGGCGGACCGCGGGAGAGGTGCTCTCGGACCTCGCCCGCCAGGCCCTGACCGGCGGACACCGCTCGGACGAGCCGGCACCGGGGCGGCACGGCTTCTCCCCGTTGCCCCGCCGCGGCCCTGCCGTGTCGAACGCGCTCATCGACAGGCTGCGCGAGGACGAGGGGGAGTGAGCCGAGCCCTCCTCGACGTGAACGTCCTCCTGGCTCTGCTGGACAGCGACCACGTCGACCACGAGCGTGCCGGCGAGTGGTTGGACGCCGAACTCGACACCGGATGGGCGTCCTGCTCGATCACGGAGAACGGCTTCGTGCGGATCATCAGCCAGCCCCGATACCCCAGCCCCGTGACCCCAGCGCACGCGGTCGAGCTGCTCTCGGCGGCCCGGGAGACCCAGCACCACGCGTTCTGGCCCTGCGACGTGAGTCTCCTGGACCCACAGGTCGTCGACCGCTCACGCCTGCACGGCTCCCGGCAGGTGACCGACGCCTACCTCCTCGCCCTGGCGGTGGCGCACGACGGGCGGTTCGTGACCTTCGACCGGTCGCTGTCCCTCACCACGGTGCACGGTGCGACGGAGGAGCACCTCACCGTCCTGTGACCCAGGTGGTGCCTGCCGGGCTTCGTCCTCCGGGAGAGGACCCACCGGCCCCTCACCGCTCGCAGGCTCGCGGCGGGACCCTGCAGGGAGGCCGCCGGCCCCTCATCCTTCGCAGGCTCAGGGCAGGGCCCGGGACGGGGCCACGAGACGTCACGCGGGTTCCGGCACTCCGCCCGGGTCACCGCCGGGGTCGTCGGGGGTGGGCTCGATCGGCGGGGGCGGCAGGGGCTCGGGCGCGTCGGGGAGCAGCTCACCCGGGTCGTCGGGCACCGGCTCGGTCGGATCGATGCTCGGGTCCGGCTCAGGGATCGGCGCGACCATGCGGTGAGTCAACCAGTGCTGCGCGCCTGATGCGGAGTGCTCCGCGGTTCTAGCCTCGCGGCGTGGAGTTCGAGTACATCGCCGGGTTCGGTCCCATCGGCACCGACCCGACGGCGACGCACGCGTTCTGGGCCACGACGCTGGGCATCCCGTTCGAGGAGGCCGCCCCCGGCTACTTCCACGCCCCGGGGCTGGAGGGTGCCAAGGCGTTCGCGCTCTGGCCGCTCGACCAGGCCGCGGAGGCGACGTTCGGCACGCGTGAGTGGCCGGCCGACCGGCCGGTGCCGCAGGCCTGGATCGAGTTCGAGGTCTCCTCCCCCGAGGCGGTCGGCGAGACCGCCGCCCGGCTGCGGGAGGCCGGGCAGGAGATCCTCGTCGACGCGCACCTGGAGCCCTGGGGGCAGACGACGGCGCGGCTGCTCAGCCCCGAAGGGCTGCTCGTCGGCATCTCCTACCTGCCCGAGTACCACTCCGAGCGCGAGATCACGGACTGACCCGGGGGTCAGCCGGCGCGACCTCGCGGCATCCGCTCGACGGCCGCGTGCTGCCGGGCTCAGTCCTCTCGCCGACACGCGTTCCGATGCCTGGGTCGAGATCCGGGTCAGCCTCCACAGCGACCCGCTCGGCGGCGCCCTCGAACCCGGGTCGAGCGGCTGGACCCAGGTGGGGGATGCCCGGCTCGGCTGCCCCCTTCGGCAGCGGGCGCCTGGCGGGGGTCCGAGGCCCGATCGACGGGCACCCCTTCGAGCGCTCCTCCATGGCCCTCGGGACGGCAGTGGACAGCAGAGGCGCTTGACCTCGAGTGCACCTCAGCTATCAGGCTTCCGGTGTCTTCTCGCGCGAGCCAGGAGACCCAGCAGGACCACTCATCGGAGGGACGTCGTCGTGACTTTCTCGCAGTGGGGCTTCATCTACCTCGGCGCCGGCACCGAGGACCCGTCGCAGCAGCGCGCCGTCATCGAGCACGGCGGTCTGCGCACCACCATCGTCGCCGTACCTGATCGCGCGGCAGCCGTGGCTGCGGCCGTCGACCTGGTAGTCGGAGGCGCTCAGTCCCTCGAGCTCTGCGGCGCGTTCGGGCCCTACGACGCGGCTGCGGTACTGGAGGCCACGGGCAGTCGGGTGCCGGTCGGCGTGGCCACCTACGGCATGGAGTCGGTGCCGAAGCTGGCGGCGCTCTTCGCCGACGAGCAGCCGGATGGCGCCTGAGGAGGGGATCGGCCGAACGACGGATCAGGACGGTCAGCCGGCGGCGCGCCAGGCGGCGTCGAAGAAGCCGACCTCCAGCTGCATGGCCCGCCGGTACGCCGTCCGCACCACGGGGACGTCGTCCGCGTGCCGGTCGAGCAGCCGCTCCAGGGTGGCGGCCAGCTCCTCGAACCCCGGGTCGGCGTAGGTGGTGACCCACTCGGCGTAGTCCCCCGCGCGCTCGGCCGACAGCGACCGGCCCAGGTACGCGTAGAGCCGCATGCACGGGGTCATCGCCGCGCAGGTCGGCCCGACACCGCCCAGGGACGCGGTGGCCAGCAGGAAGTCGGTGTAGGCGGTGGTCGCCGGCAGCGGCTCGACGCCGGCCAGGTCGATACCCCACCGCTCGGCGTAGCCCGCGTGCAGCCGCAACTCCTCGCGGACGCCGGCCAGCAGGTCGGCGAAGGCGTCGAGCGTGGCCCGGTCGGGACTGTGCGCCACCCCGAGGGCGTAGGCGCGAGCGAAGGACTCGAGGAAGAAGGCGTCCTGGGCGACGTAGCCGGCGAAGGCCGCCCGGGGCAGCGTGCCGTCGCCGATCCCCGCGACGAACGGCGAGGCCAGCGCCTCGGCGGCGAGGTCGGCGTTGGCCGCCCACAGGTCGGCAGACAGGCTCACGCCGCCGCCTCCAGCGCCATCGCCCAAAAGGCGGCCTCGGCCGCGAGCACCTCGGTGAACGTCCCGTCGGGGTCGGGTGCCGGCGTTCCGTCGGCGGCTGCCTCCAGTCCGGCGACGTAGTCCGCGAACCCCGGCTGGGTCCAGTGCTCGACGAACTCGCGGTACTCCGGCGCGCCCGGCAGGGCGGCCGACCAGGCGTCGAGGTAGGTCCGCTCGATGGTCCACAGCGCGGTCAGCGCCGTCCCGACGTCGGCGGCGTCCAGCCGCTCGAGCAGGCCGGCGTAGGCGGCGGTGGCCGGCAGCGCCGCCACCCCCAGGTCCAGCCCGCGGACGGCGGCCTGCTCCTCGAACCAGGCCAGCTCGTCGACCAGCGCGACCAGCCCGCCGGCGAGGACGGCCTGCGCCGGCCGGGGCGCCCGGGCCAGCAGCCGCGCCTGGAAGGCCAGCAGGTCGGACACGAAACGGGAGTCCTGCACCAGCCAGGTGTCGAAGGCCGCGACCGGGACCGTCCCGTTCCGGACGGCGTCCAGGAACGGGTGGCGGGTCGCTCCCCGCCAGGCGTCGGAGTGGCGGGACAGGAGCTCGGCGACCGGCACGGCGGCGACTGTACGAGGCCGGGTCGGGTGGACCGCAGCGTGCGCTGTCAGGTGGGCCTATGGTGGACAGCGCCATGTGCGGGAGCTCGGGCGGACCGGGCTGAGAGGGCGACTCGACGCGTCGCCGACCGCTGGAACCTGACCGGGTAATGCCGGCGTAGGGAGCGGCCATGAGCACGTCCGACGTCCGTACCGGTGCGCCCAGCGGGGACGCGCCCCTCACCCTCACCGAGGCGCCCGCC
>DASQNB010000421.1:0-1636 GCA_035645175.1 Geodermatophilus sp. | reverse complement strand
CCTGCCCACCGGCATCGTCGTCTCCTGCCAGAACGAGAAGAGCCAGATCCAGAACCGGGCGGCCGCGATGCGCGTCCTGCAGGCGCGGCTGCTGGCCCGGCGGCAGGAGGAGCAGCGGGCCGAGATGGACGCGCTGCGCGGGGAGGGCAGCAGCTGGGGCAACCAGATGCGCTCCTACGTCCTGCACCCGTACCAGATGGTCAAGGACCTGCGCACCGAGCAGGAGACCGGGAACACCTCCGCCGTCCTCGACGGGGACATCGACCCGTTCATCGAGGCCGGGATCCGGTGGCGCCGTCAGCAGGAGTCGGTCCCCGCCAGCTGACGAAGGACCCCCCACCCCTCGCAGGCTCGGAGCGGGACCCTGGACGGGGCCGCCCCTGCCCCCCGCCACCCGCGGGCTCGCGGCGGGACCCTGCGGGCAGGCCATCGTCCCCCACCCCTCGCGGGCTGGGGGCGGGGGCCGGCGGGATCAGGCGTCCCGTTCGTCACACCCGTCGCACGGCCGGACGCCGGATGGGCCACGCTGGGTGACGGGCGTCCCGGGCCCCCGGCGGAACCGCTCACGCTCCGTCGGGACGGGACGGCGGCCGACCGCGCGTGACACTCCAGTCTCCCGGGTTCGAGAGGTACCGTGGCCCCTCGTGATCGAACTGCAACACGTCACCAAGCTCTACCCGGCCAGCTCCCGGCCGGCCCTCGATGACGTGTCGGCGGAGATCGACAAGGGCGAGTTCGTCTTCCTGATCGGCTCCTCCGGCTCCGGCAAGTCGACCTTCCTGCGCCTGCTGCTCAAGGAGGACGACCCCACCCGGGGCACCGTCATCGTCAACGGCAAGACGCTCAACACGATGAGCAAGTGGCAGGTGCCCAAGCTCCGCCGCACCATCGGCTGCGTCTTCCAGGACTTCCGCTTGCTGAACAACCGCACCGTGGGCCAGAACGTGGCCTTCGCGCTGGAGGTCATCAACAAGCCCCAGCGGACCATCAAGCGCGTCGTCCCCGAGGTGCTGGAGATGGTGGGCCTGGAGGGCAAGGCCAACCGGCTGCCCAACGAACTCTCCGGTGGCGAGCAGCAGCGCGTCGCCATCGCCCGCGCCTTCGTCAACCGGCCGCTGGTGCTGCTCGCCGACGAGCCCACCGGCAACCTGGACCCGGAGACCAGCGAAGGCATCATGCTGCTGCTGGAGCGGATCAACCGGACCGGGACGACGGTCGTGATGGCGACGCACGACTACCACATCGTCGACTCGATGCGCCGTCGGGTGATCGAGCTCAACGGGGGAGCCCTCACCCGCGACCAGTCGCGCGGTGTCTACGGGGTCGGCCGCTGACCCGGCTGCGCCGGACCGGCCGCTGACGCGGCTGCGCCGGACCAGCCGCTGACGCGGCATCCCCGCCCTCCACCTGCCTGACCTCACGACAGGGAACCAATGCGCGTCAACTTCGTGCTCTCCGAGGTGGCCACCGGGCTGCGTCGCAACCTGACCATGACGGTCGCGATGATCCTGACCACGGCCATCTCGCTCGGTCTCATGGGCACCGGCCTGCTGATCGCCGGGATGATCTCCGACATGAAGGAGATCTACTACGACAAGGTGCAGGTCTCCATCTTCCTGGCCGACGACGTCACCGA
>DASQNB010000420.1:0-1528 GCA_035645175.1 Geodermatophilus sp. | reverse complement strand
CCCCGACGTGCTGGCCGTCGAGGGCCGGGTCCTGGTCACCCGCTGGGTCGACGGGACCCCGCTGTCGCGGGTCATCGCCGACGGCGCCCAGGACGACCGGGACCGCGCCGGCCAGCTGCTGGTCCGCCTGCTGGCCTCCGCCCCGGCGCGCGTCCGCCGGCTGCACGGCGACCCGCACCCGGGCAACTTCCGGCTGCTGCCCGACGGCCGGCTCGCCGTCCTCGACTTCGGCGCGACCGAGGCCCTGCCGTCCGGTTGGCCGGCCCGGCTCGGCCCGCTGCTCGCCACCGGGCGGGACGGCGACGCCGCGGCGGTGCACCGCATCGCCGCCTCCGCACACCTGCTCGAGCCGGAGCGGGTGACCCCGGCGGCCCTGCTCGAGCTGCTCGACCCCTACCTCGAACCGCTGCGCAGCCCGGCCTACCGGTTCACGCGCGGCTGGCTGCAGGAGCAGACCCGGCGCGCCTCCGACCCGCTCGGCGCCGCCTCCCGGACCCAGCGCCGGCTGACCGTCCCGCCGCGCCACCTGCTGCTGCAGCGCGTGGCCATGGGGCTGGTCGGCGTCCTCTGCTCGCTCGGCGCCACCGTCGCCGTGGACGGCGAGATCCGCCGCTGGCTGCCCGGGTACGACGTCGCCACCCGGGGCTGACCCGCCGCCCGGCACCGGAGGTCCTCGCCGACGGGATCCGCGACGCCACCGGTCGACGCCGATCCTCGCTACGGTCGCCGCCGTGGCGAGACGGCTGGTTCCGATACTCGTCGTCCTGGCGCTCACCGCCTGCTCGGCAGCCGAGGGCGGCGACACCGGACGCGCGCCGGCCGCGACCGCCGGACCGTCGGGGACGTCCGCTCCGGCTCCTCCCACGGCCGGCCCGCCGCCGGAGGGCCCGGTGACCCTCGCCTTCGCCGGGGACGTGCACACCGCCGGGCGACTCGAGGAGCGCTTCAGGCAACCCGAGACCGCGCTCGCCCCGGTGGCCCCCCTGCTGGCGGGCGCCGACCTCACCATGGTCAACCTCGAGACCGCCGTGACCGACCGCGGCATCGCCGAGGACAAGTCCTTCACCTTCCGGGCACCGCCCTCGGTGTTCGACGCCCTGCGGGTGGCCGGCGTCGACGTCGTCAGCATGGCCAACAACCACGGCGTCGACTTCGGGCCGGTCGGACTCGCCGACAGCCTCGAGGCCGGCCGGCAGCGGGACCTCCCGGTGGTCGGCATCGGCGCCGACGACGCCGCCGCCTACGCCCCCTACCTGACGACGGTCAACGGTGAGCGCATCGCGGTGCTGGGCGCGGACCAGGTCGCCGACGAGACCATCGCGGAGTACTCCGCCGGGCCGGGGAAGGCCGGGGTGGCCTCGGCGTTCGACACCGAGCGCCTGCTGCGGGCCGTCCGCTCGGCCCGGGAGCAGGCCGACACGGTCGTGGTCTACCTGCACTGGGGCGAGGAGCGGGCGAGCTGCCCGTCGCGGCAGCAGCGGGACCTCGCCGAAGAGCTGGCGCAGGCCGGCGCGGACGTCCTCGTGGG